>NZ_JBIVGV010000017.1:0-120677 GCF_044748865.1 Pseudomonas sp. NPDC089734
CGAAGAAGGGTTCGGGGGTGGTTACCGCTGCCGATATACAGCTGGATCATGATGTCGAGATCGTTAATCCCGATCACGTAATCGCTAACCTGGCGTCTAACGGCGCCCTGAACATGAAGCTCGTAGTAGCTCGTGGTCGTGGTTACGAGCCAGCCGACTCGCGTCAAAGCGATGAAGATGAAAGCCGCAGCATTGGTCGCTTGCAGCTTGACTCTTCGTTCAGCCCAGTACGTCGCATCGCCTACGAGGTGCAAAACGCCCGTGTCGAGCAGCGTACCAACCTGGACAAGCTGGTTATTGATATGGAAACCAACGGTACTCTGGATCCTGAAGAGGCTATCCGTCGTGCTGCAACCATTCTGCAACAGCAGTTGGCTGCGTTCGTCGACCTCAAGGGTGACAGCGAACCAGTGGTAATCGAACAGGAAGATGAGATCGATCCGATCCTTCTCCGTCCGGTTGACGATTTGGAACTGACCGTGCGTTCGGCCAACTGCCTTAAGGCGGAGAACATTTACTACATCGGCGACCTGATTCAGCGTACCGAAGTAGAACTGTTGAAGACTCCGAACCTGGGCAAGAAGTCCTTGACCGAGATCAAGGATGTCCTGGCTTCTCGTGGTCTTTCCCTCGGCATGCGCCTCGACAACTGGCCGCCTGCAAGTCTTAAGAAGGACGACAAGGCGACTGCCTGATCGTCGTAATCACCGAACGTTGTGTTTGGTAAGGAATGAACCATGCGTCATCGTAAAAGTGGACGTCACCTGAGCCGTACCAGCTCTCACCGCAAGGCCATGTTCCAGAACATGGCGGTGTCGCTGTTCGAGCACGAGCTGATCAAAACTACCCTGCCGAAAGCCAAAGAGCTGCGCCGCGTTGCCGAGCCGCTGATCACTCTGGCCAAGGTAGACAGCGTTGCTAACCGTCGTTTGGCTTTCGACCGTACTCGTTCGAAAGAAATCGTTGGTAAGCTGTTCAACGATCTGGGCAAGCGCTATGCAACCCGTCAGGGTGGCTACCTGCGTATCCTCAAGTGCGGTTTCCGCGCTGGCGACAACGCGCCAATGGCGTACGTCGAGCTGGTTGATCGTCCTGTCGGTGGTGTTGTAGAAGCTGCTGAATAAGACGTCAGTCTGAACAAAGAACCGGGCCTTGTGCCCGGTTTTTTGTGTCTTCTGTAATTTATAAAACCTATCAACTTCTATTATTTAATGAATTTGATGGTGTTTCAGTTTTGACGAATACTCCTTCTCAGCCCGTTAGCCAGCCCTATAAGACTGAGGAAGATATCGAATGAGCCAGACCAAAACGCTTACAACCGCCAGTGGTGCTCCTGTTGCGGATAACCAGAATTCACGTTCGGCCGGCCCGCGTGGTCCTTTGTTGCTGGACGACTTCCACCTGATTGAAAAGCTCGCTCACTTCAACCGTGAGAACATCCCTGAGCGTCGTGTGCACGCCAAGGGCTCGGGTGCCCATGGTACTTTCACAGTCACCCGTGATATCACCCAATACACCAGCGCCAAACTCTTTGAATCGGTAGGCAAGCAGACGCCGATATTCCTGCGCTTTTCTACCGTCGGTGGTGAGCGCGGCTCGGCCGACACTGAGCGTGATCCGCGTGGTTTTGCGGTGAAGTTCTACACCGAGGAAGGTAACTGGGACATCGTCGGCAACAACACGCCGGTGTTCTTCATCCGTGACCCTCTGAAATTCCCGGATTTCATTCACACCCAAAAACGTCTGCCACAGAGCAACCTGAAAAGCGCACAGGCGATGTGGGACTTCTGGTCTCATTCCCCAGAGGCTTTGCACCAGATCACCATTCTGTTCTCAGATCGCGGCATTCCTGACGGCTACCGCCATATGCACGGTTTTGGCAGTCACACCTACAGTCTGATCAGCGCAGCGGGTGAGCGTCATTGGGTCAAATGGCACTACAAGTCCAAACAGGGCATCAAGAACCTGACACCAGCGGACGCTGCTCGTCTGGCGGGGACTGATCCTGACTATGCGCAACGTGATCTGTTCACGGCCATTGAGCGTGGTGAGTTTCCGAAATGGCAGGTGTGCATCCAGTTGATGACCGAGGCCCAGGCTGCCAACCATCACGAGAACCCGTTCGACGTGACCAAGACCTGGTCCCAGAAAGAGTTTCCGTTGATTGAAGTGGGCGAGCTGGAACTCAACCGTAACCCGCTCAACTACTTTGCCGAGGTCGAGCAAGCCGCTTTTGGGCCCAGCAATATGGTGCCAGGTGTCGGCCTTTCGCCTGACCGTATGTTGCAGGGGCGTGTATTCGCCTACGCCGATGCCCATCGCTACCGTGTAGGCACCAACCACCAGCACTTGCCGATCAACGCTGCGAAAAGTCCGGTAAACACTTACCAGCGCGATGGAGCCATGGCGTTTGGCGATAACGGTGGCGCAGCCCCGAACTACGAGCCAAACAGCTACGGCGATGCGCCTAAACAGGCTCCACGCTATGCCGAGCCGTCCCTGGCCTTGAGCGGTGCGGCGGGTCGTCACGATCATCGTGAAGACACGGATTACTACAGCCAGGCCGGCAAGCTGTTCAACTTGATGGACGCCGATCAAAAGGCGCTGTTGATCACCAACATTGCAGGTGCAATGGCTGGGGTTTCCAGTGATGTGGTACAGCGTCAGTTGCAGTATTTCTTCAAGGCTGACCCGGCCTACGGTGAAGGGATTGCCAAAGCCCTGGGTGTTAACCTGGGCTAACTCGAAGTGAGAAACAGAACCGCCCTCATTTGGGCGGTTTTTCGCTTCTGATGGGCGATTTTTCGCTGATTTTTGTCAGTTTATTGCGTTTTTTGAAGTGACCTTGCACGCCGGTTGGTTCAAAATATGGCCTTTCAGCAGGGAGATCTGGTGCGATGCAAGGCCATCCAGAAGTAATCGATTATCTCAACACGTTGCTCACTGGCGAATTGGCTGCTCGTGACCAATATTTCATCCATTCGCGCATGTACGAAGACTGGGGCTTTGCCAAGCTCTACGAGCGCATCAACCACGAGATGGAAGAAGAGGCGCAACACGCCGATGCGCTGATTCGCCGTATCCTGATGCTGGAAGGCACGCCGCGCATGCGTCCGGACGATCTGGAAATCGGCACCACCGTGCCTGAAATGCTCGCCAACGACTTGTGTCTTGAATACAAGGTCCGCGCGGCACTGTGCAAAGGCATTGAGCTTTGCGAGTTGCACAAGGATTACGTCAGCCGTGACATCCTGCGCCTTCAACTGGCCGACACCGAAGAAGATCACACCTACTGGCTGGAGCAGCAGACAGGTCTGATCAAGGCCATCGGTCTGGAAAACTACCTGCAATCGCAGTTCTGATTTCCCTGTCCGAATAGAAAAAGCCCCTGCGCACTTACGTGGCAGGGGCTTTTTCATGCCCGTTGTGGGAGCGAATTCGTTCGCAAAAAAGGCCTCAATCAGAGGCCTCTACGGACGATGACTCAGGCACGATCCCTGATCAGCAGCGGCTTGAGGTAGTGCCCGGTATGCGATTGCTCCATCTCGGCCACTTCTTCCGGCGTGCCGGTAGCGATGATCTGTCCGCCACGCGAACCGCCTTCCGGCCCTAGATCCACCAGCCAGTCGGCTGTCTTGATCACGTCCAGGTTGTGTTCGATGACGACAACGGTATTGCCGTGATCACGGAGGCGATGCAGGACATCGAGCAGTTGCTGGATATCGGCAAAGTGCAGGCCTGTGGTCGGCTCGTCGAGGATATAGAGCGTCTTGCCGGTATCACGCTTGGAGAGCTCGCGAGACAGTTTGACCCGTTGCGCTTCGCCTCCCGACAAGGTCGTCGCCGACTGCCCCAGCTTGATATAGGACAGTCCCACATCCATCAATGTCTGCAGCTTGCGCGCCAGGGCCGGAACGGCATCGAAGAACTCACGGGCTTCCTCGATGGTCATTTCCAGCACTTCATGGATGCTCTTGCCCTTGTATTTGATCTCAAGGGTTTCGCGGTTGTAGCGCTTGCTCTTGCAGACGTCGCACGGGACATAAATGTCCGGCAGGAAGTGCATCTCGACCTTGATCAGGCCATCCCCCTGACAGGCCTCGCAGCGGCCACCCTTGACGTTGAACGAGAAACGCCCCGGACCATAACCACGCGAGCGTGATTCAGGCACACCGGCAAACAGTTCACGAATCGGCGTGAACAGACCGGTGTAGGTCGCCGGGTTCGAGCGAGGGGTACGACCGATAGGGCTTTGGTCGATGTCCACGACCTTGTCCAGATGCTGCAAGCCATTGATGCTGTCGTGAGCCGCGGCTTCCAGCGTCGTTGCGCCGTTAAGCGCCGTGGCGCTGAGCGGAAACAGGGTGTTGTTGATCAGAGTCGATTTACCCGAGCCGGAAACGCCTGTCACGCAGGTCAGCAAGCCGATCGGGATTTCCAGATTCACATTCTGCAGGTTGTTGCCACGTGCGCCCTTGAGGGTCAGCGACAGCTTCTTGTTGCGTGGTGTGCGTTTGGCTGGAACCTCGATCTTGACGCGCCCCGACAGGTACTTGCCGGTCAGGGAGTCAGGATGGCTCATCACCTCATCGGGCGTGCCTTCTGCGACGATATTACCGCCATGTACACCCGCGCCCGGGCCAATATCCACGACATAGTCCGCCAGCCGGATCGCGTCTTCATCATGCTCGACGACGATCACGGTATTGCCGATATCCCGCAAATGCTTGAGGGTGCCCAGCAGACGGTCGTTGTCACGTTGATGCAGGCCGATGGAGGGCTCGTCGAGGATGTACATCACGCCCACCAGGCCAGCACCGATCTGGCTCGCCAGACGGATACGCTGCGCTTCGCCGCCGGACAGCGTGTCAGCGCTGCGATCCAGCGTCAGGTAATCCAGGCCGACGTTGACCAGGAACTGCAAGCGCTCGCGGATTTCCTTGAGGATTTTGTCGGCAATTTCGCCGCGTCGCCCGGTCAGTTTCAGGTCATCGAAATAGCTTGTGGCATCGCCGATCGGCAAGTTGGTGACGGCTGGCAGTGTTTTCTCGCCGACCCACACGTGACGGGCTTCGCGGCGCAAGCGCGTGCCGCGGCAGTCCGGACATGGCTGGGTGCCCAGGAACTTGGCCAGCTCTTCGCGCACTGTGGTCGACTCGGTTTCCCGATAGCGACGCTCAAGGTTCGGCACGATGCCTTCAAATGGATGCGCGCGTTTGACGATATCGCCACGATCATTGAGATAACGGAAGTCGACATTCTGCGTGCCGCTGCCGTTAAGCAGGATTTTCTGCGTTTCGGCCGGGAGTTCCTTGAACGGCACTTCCAGGCTGAAATCGTAGTGATTGGCCAGTGAACCGAGCATCTGGAAGTAATAGACGTTACGCCGGTCCCAACCGCGTATCGCGCCTTCGGCCAGCGTCAGTTCGGCATTGACCAGTCGCTTTACATCGAAGAACTGCTTAACACCCAGACCGTCACAGGTCGGGCATGCGCCAGCCGGGTTGTTGAACGAGAACAGCTTGGGTTCCAGCTCGCTGATGGCGTGGCCGCAGATCGGGCAGGCAAAGCGGGCCGAGAAGATGATCTCTTCGCCGGGTTCATCGTCCATCGGTGCGACCAGGGCGATACCGTCTGCCAGATTCAAGGCCGTCTCGAACGACTCGGCCAGGCGTTGCTGCAAGTCCGGGCGCACTTTGAAGCGATCCACGACCACATCAATGGAGTGCTTCTTCTGCTTGTCCAGCTTGGGGACTTCATCGAGCTCGAACAGCTTGCCGTTGACGCGAGCCCGAACAAAACCCTGCGCACGCAACTCCTCGAAGACCGAAAGATGTTCACCCTTGCGCTCGCGGATCACGGGCGCCAGGAGCATCAGTTTGCTGCCTTCGGGCTGGGCCAGCACCAGGTCGACCATCTGGCTGACGGTCTGGGCTTCCAGAGGGATGTCGTGATCCGGGCAGCGAGGCTGACCGACGCGTGCATACAGCAGGCGCAGGTAGTCGTAGATCTCGGTGATGGTGCCGACCGTCGAACGGGGGTTGTGCGAGGTGGATTTCTGTTCGATGGAAATCGCGGGCGACAGGCCTTCGATGGTATCGACGTCCGGTTTTTCCATCATCGACAGAAACTGACGGGCATAAGCCGAAAGGGATTCGACATAGCGGCGCTGGCCTTCGGCATACAGCGTATCGAACGCCAGCGAGGACTTGCCGGAACCGGAAAGCCCGGTAATGACGATCAGTTTGTCGCGCGGAAGGGTCAGGTCGATGTTTTTCAGGTTGTGGGTTCGTGCCCCACGTATCAGGATCTTGTCCACTGCGGCCTCGCTTGGCGGGCATAAACCTCGGAGTATACGGCTGCATGCCATTACGCGGCAAAGCGTCGCGTATGTGTCGTATATGTGCTGTCCCCCGATGGGACTGGTAGAATCGCCGCCGGTTCACACGAGGTTCTTCCATGCACGATCCCTATAGCGAACGGATGAGTAGCGGCGAGACGCGCGCAGCAGGCGGTCTGGCCCTGGTGTTCGCTTTCCGAATGCTGGGCATGTTCATGGTCCTGCCGGTCCTGGCGACCTATGGCATGGACCTGGCGGGCGCGAGCCCGGCCCTGATTGGTCTGGCCATCGGCGCCTACGGGCTGACCCAGGCTGTGTTGCAGATTCCTTTCGGTATCATCTCCGACCGGATTGGACGGCGGCCGGTGATTTATCTCGGGCTCATTGTCTTTGCAGTGGGCAGCCTGGTCGCGGCACAGGCCGACTCGATCTGGGGCGTCATCTTCGGGCGTATCCTTCAAGGTGCCGGTGCCATTTCAGCCGCTGTCATGGCTTTGCTGTCCGACCTGACTCGCGAACAACATCGCACCAAGGCCATGGCCATGATCGGCATGACCATTGGTCTGTCGTTCGCCATCGCCATGGTGGTCGGCCCCGTGCTGACGGGGGCTTTTGGTCTGTCGGGGTTGTTCCAGGCGACCGGTGGCATGGCGTTGCTGGGGATCCTGATCGTGGCGTTTGTCGTCCCGAAAGCCAATGGCCCGTTACTGCACCGTGAGTCGGGCGTGGCGAAGCAGGCACTGGGGGCGACCCTGCGTCACCCGGACTTGCTGCGTCTGGATTTGGGTATCTTCGTGTTGCACGCGATGCTGATGTCCAGTTTCGTCGCATTGCCGCTGGCGCTGGTCGAAAAAGCCGGTTTGCCCAAGGAGCAGCACTGGTGGGTTTACCTCACGGCGCTGTTGATATCTTTCTTCGCGATGATCCCGTTCATCATTTACGGAGAAAAAAAGCGTCAGATGAAGCGTGTACTGCTCGGCGCGGTCACAGTTCTGATGCTCGCTGAGCTATCCTTCTGGGCATTCGGCGATACGTTGCGGGCGCTGGTGATCGGGACAGTGGTATTCTTTACCGCGTTCAACCTGCTGGAAGCGTCCTTGCCGTCATTGATCAGCAAAGTATCACCGGCTGGCGGAAAAGGCACAGCAATGGGAGTTTATTCCACTAGCCAGTTCCTTGGTTCAGCAGCAGGTGGGATACTCGGCGGCTGGTTGTTCCAGCATGGTGGGCTCGACGTGGTTTTTCTGGGCGGTGCAGCCATGGCCGCCATCTGGCTTGCCTTTGCAATGACCATGCGCGAACCGCCGTACGTGACGAGCCTGCGCTTGCCGTTGTCGGCCGAGGCCCAGCGTGAAGCAGGACTGGCAGAGCGTTTAATGTCCGTAACAGGCGTGACGGATGCAGTGGTGGTTGCCGAAGAGGCTGCCATATATATCAAACTCGATACGAAATTATTGGATCGTGCGACTCTGGAAAAGCTGGTCAACCCGGCTCCAGAAACGTGCGAAGCCTAGGAGAACGTTATGGCCCGTGGGGTTAACAAAGTCATATTGGTCGGCACATGCGGCCAGGATCCCGAAGTTCGCTACTTGCCTAACGGTAACGCCGTGACCAACCTGAGTCTGGCAACCAGCGAACAATGGACTGACAAGCAGACTGGCCAGAAAGTCGAAAAGACTGAGTGGCACCGTGTTTCGATGTTCGGCAAGGTGGCCGAAATCGCTGGCGAATACCTGCGCAAGGGTTCGCAGGTCTACATCGAAGGCAAACTGCAGACCCGTGAGTGGGAAAAAGACGGCATCAAGCGTTACACGACCGAAATCGTCGTCGACATGCAAGGCACCATGCAACTGCTGGGCGGCCGTCCACAAGGCGACTCCCAACAAGGCCAGGGCGGTGGCAACTACGGCAATTCCGCGCCACGCCAGCAGTCGCGTCCGCAATCGGCTCCGCCACAGCAGTCGTACTCCCAGCCACAACGCGAATCCCGTCCGGCTCCACAACAGGCGCCACAACCGGCTGCGGATTTCGACAGCTTTGATGATGATATTCCGTTCTGATCCACCGCTTTTCTAAAGCTGCGATCACCCAAAGCGAAGTCTTTCCCGGCTTCGCTTTTTTATTGCCTCACACATTTTCGTTCATCATTCTGCATGACTTGCCATGAATCTTTCATGCCGCGCACCACTCCGCCCCCAGCTTTGATAAATTCCCCCCTCTACAAAACCGCACCCCAGACCCGGAACCCTCATGGCGAAAAAACCTGGCAAGTCCTCCTCGATGGTGGACGACTCCCTGACCAAGAAGGCATCGAGCCTTACGCTGATCGACGTGGCGAAGGTGGCAGGGGTTTCGCCGATCACGGTTTCCCGGGCGTTGCACCGGCCTGAAGTGGTCAGCAAGGAGGCGCGGGAGAAGGTGCTCGAGGCGGTGCGCAAGACCGGTTATGTCTCGAACATGCTGGCCGGCGGGCTGGCCAGTAACAAGAGTCGGCTGGTGGCGATTTTTCTGCCGACCATCGCGAACTCGATCTTTGCCGATACTGTCCAGGCGTTGATGGATCGTCTGACCGAGGCCGGTTATCAGACGCTGCTGGGGTTGACCGGTTATTCGGCGGAGCAGGAGGAGAAGCTGCTTGAGGCCGTGTTGGGGCGGCGTCCTGACGGGATTGTGCTGACGGGCACCTTGCACACCGAGTCGAGTCGTCTGCGGTTGGCGCAGTCGGGTATTCCAGTGGTCGAAGCCTGGGATTTGAGTGAGAACCCTCTCGACATGCTGGTCGGCTTTTCCCATGAGGGCGTAGGCCAGGCCACGGCCCGGCATTTGCTGGACAAGGGATACAAGCGTTTCTCTGTGGTGACCATCAGCGATCCACGTGGCTTGCGACGTTGCAACAGCCTGATTGCCGAGTTGGGTCGGCACGGCATGGCGCAGGTGCCGATGCAGGTGCTGACGCCGCCCGCCACCCTGGAAACCGGTCGGGAAGGGCTGCGGCAATTGCTGGACGGCTCCGAGGCGCCGGATGTCGTGGTGTGCAGCTCCGACACGGTGGCGCAGGGCGTTCTGGCCGAAGCGGCCAGCCGTGGCTTGCGGGTACCGGAGGATCTGGCAGTGATGGGCTTCGGGGATTTGAGCAGTGCCGCTCAGGTCTACCCGGCGCTGTCGACCGTTCGGGTCGATGGCAAGCGCATTGGCGATCAAGTGGCGCAGGCGCTTCTGGATCGCTTCAAATTTCCGGCGGGCAGCGCTGATCCGGTGCGGATCGACACCGGTTTTACCCTCATCGATCGCCAAAGTACCTGACATCGTTTTTTTCATGAGCCGACGAACGAGTCGTTGAATGATTGCGCAATCAGTGTAGTATCGGCTGCACGGTCACCGGTCATTTGATCCGGTGGCTATTTTTTTGAATGGATATGATTGCGCAATCATTCGGTGATCATTCAGCAATCCAGGAGCAACAGGCAGGGCGGCAAGGATTCACGGCGATACCACACAATAAGGAAAATAATAGTGATAAACCCTACGCAAACGGTCGCGAAGACTAACGTCCGCTACCTCATCCTTGTGATGATCTTCATCGTCACCGTATTCAACTACGTCGACCGTGCCACCCTGTCGATCGCCGCGCCTGCGATGCGTGTCGACCTGGGTTTCGACGCGATTACCATGGGCATTGCCTTCTCGGCCTTTGGCTGGGCCTACACCAGCATGCAGATTCCGGGCGGTATCGTGCTGGACCGTTATGGTTCGCGGCTTGTGCTGGGCATGAGTCTGATCATCTGGTCGGCCTTGACCTTTCTGCAGGGCTACGTCGACCTGTTCAGTTCGGCGTTTCTGGCGCTCTTCGTGCTGCGCTTTCTGATGGGCGTCGCCGAGTCACCGGCCTTTCCGGCCAACAACCGCCTGACCGTGATGTGGTTCCCGCGTCATGAACGGGGCCTGGCCACGGCTGTTTTCCAGTCGGCGCAATACTTTGCCCTGGCCGTCTTCACCCCGTTGATGGTGATCCTGCTCAACAGTTTCGGCTGGCAGCACGTGTTCTTCTGGAGTGGCGGGGCCGGCATTCTGATCGGCCTGCTGTGGTTCAAGATGGTTCACGAGCCGCGCAAGGACAAGCGCGCCAATCAGGCGGAAATCGACTACATCGAAGCCGGTGGCGGTCTGCCGAACATGGGGGACGTCAAGACGCCCTTCAGCTGGAAGAGCGTGCGGGCCATTGGTGCCAACCGCATGATGGTGGGCATCTATCTGGGTCAGTTCTGCCTGACGTCCATCACCTGGTTTTTCCTGACCTGGTTCCCGACTTACCTGATCGAAGCCAAGGGCATGAGCATGCTCAAGGTCGGGCTGGTGGCGGCGATCCCGCCCATTGCCGGTTGCCTGGGCGGCATCATCGGTGGCCTGTGGTCGGACTGGATGCTCAAGAAAGGCTTCAGCCTCACGGCAGCGCGCAAGACACCGATCATCTGCGGCCTGTTGCTGTCGAGCAGCATTGTAGTGGCCAACTACACCCAGTCGGTCGCCCTGGTGATTCTGGTGATGTCCATTGCGTTCTTCGCCAAGGGCGTGGGCAATCTGGGCTGGTGCATCGTGGGAGATGTGTCGCCCAAGCGGGCCATGGGCATCAGCGGTGCGATGTTCAACT
Source organism: Pseudomonas sp. NPDC089734 (assembly GCF_044748865.1). Taxonomy (NCBI): domain Bacteria; kingdom Pseudomonadati; phylum Pseudomonadota; class Gammaproteobacteria; order Pseudomonadales; family Pseudomonadaceae; genus Pseudomonas; species Pseudomonas sp. NPDC089734. The sequence continues at coordinate 10,989 of NZ_JBIVGV010000017.1, forward strand.
TCTGCGGCAACATCGCCAGCATCGTGACCCCCATTGCCATCGGCTTGCTGGTCAACCAGTTGGGCTCCTTCGATTCGGCGTTGATGTATGTCGCGGCCATGGGCCTGCTGGGTGCCTTTGCCTACCTCTTCATTGTCGGTCCGCTCAAACGCATGGATCTCGACGACTTCCAGGATCTGCCCGCCGAGCCTGCGACCCGTGAGTCGGAAAATCCAGACCTGGCCCGTCCGCGTACCTGATCACTTCATTCGATAGCCAAGGAGAGCCTCATGCTCGCACAACAACAAAACCTCAAGTCTTCCGATGATGACCGCATTGCCTACGTCAAGGTGTCTTCGGTCTTCCTGCCGCTGGCCAACCCCATCAGCGACGCGAAGGTGCTGACTGGCCGTCAGAAACCGATGACTGAAATTGCCATCCTGTTCGCAGAGATCGAAACGGTCGATGGGCATCGCGGATTGGGTTTCAGCTATTCAAAGCGAGCCGGCGGTCCGGGCCAGTTTGCCCACGCCAAGGAAATCGCCCCGGCGTTGATCGGTGAAAACCCCAGCGATATCGCCAAGCTGTGGACCAAACTCTGCTGGGCGGGGGCTTCGGTCGGGCGCAGCGGCATGTCGACTCAAGCCATCGGGGCTTTTGATGTGGCGTTGTGGGACCTCAAGGCCAGGCGCGCCAACCTGTCGCTGGCGCGGTTGCTCGGTGCCCAGCGTGATTCGGTGCGTTGTTACAACACCTCGGGCGGTTTCCTGCACACGCCGCTGGATCAACTGATGAAGAACACCGACCTGTCACGAGAGAAGGGCATCGGTGGCATCAAGCTGAAAGTGGGGCAGCCGGATTGCGCCGTCGATTTGCATCGCGTCAGCACCGTGCGCAAACACCTTGGGGATAACTTCCCGCTGATGGTCGATGCCAACCAGCAGTGGGACCGGCCGACGGCTCAGCGCATGTGCCGACGTTTCGAGGAGTTCAACCTGATCTGGATCGAGGAGCCGCTGGACTGCTACGACGCCGAAGGCCATGCCGCCCTGGCCCAGCAGTTCGATACGCCGATTGCGACGGGGGAAATGCTCACCAGCGTGGCCGAACACGCCGAGTTCATCAAATTGCGTGGTGCGGACTTCCTGATGCCTGATGCGCCACGGGTCGGCGGTATCACGCCGTACCTGAAAGTCGCGGCCATGGCCGAGCAGGCTGGCCTGATGCTGGCGCCGCATTTTGCCATGGAGCTGCATGTTCACCTGGCCGCGGCCTATCCGACAGAGCCGTGGGTCGAGCACTTCGAGTGGCTTGAACCGCTGTTCAATGAGCGTCTGGAAACCCGTGATGGCCGCATGCTGGTGCCGACCCGTCCGGGCCTTGGTTTGTCGCTGAGCGAACAGGTCAAACCCTGGACCGCTCAGGTGGCAGAGGTTGGCACGCGTCCATAAACATACAGCCTGTTTTGATCGCCCGGCATACGGCGAGTGCCGGGCGATCGTTTTACGGTCAGTGAGAATGCCGTGGTGCGCCGCCACTGCGGGCAATCACCTTCATGTGCAGGGTGGCCGGTTCCAGGCAGCCGCCTGTGGATAACTGCCCCACCAATTGCCGATAGAGTTCCTGCCAGGGTGTCTGGGAAGGCGGAATAGTCGGCGTCCAGGCCTGCCGACGTTGTGCCAGTTCCTCTTCACTCACCATCAGGTTGACCGACCGGGCATTGAGGTCGACGCGCAGCAGATCGTTGGTACGCAGCAGCGCCAGGCCGCCACCCACCGCCGCTTCCGGAGACATGTTGAGAATCGACGGGCTGGCCGATGTTCCGCTCTGGCGACCATCGCCCAGGCAGGGCAGGGAGTCGATGCCGCGTTTGATCAGTTCGGCTGGCGGGTCCATGTTCACCACTTCGGCACTGCCGGGATAACCGACGGTGCCTGCGCCACGAATCACCAGAATGCAGCGCTCGTCGATATCGAGTGCCGGGTCATTGATACGGGCGTGATAATCCTCCGGACCTTCAAACACGATAGCGCGGGCTTCAAAGCTGTTTTCGGCACCCGGCTCGGACAGATAGGTTTTACGGAAAGCCTCGCCCACTACCGACATTTTCATGATGGCGCTGTCGAAGAAATTGCCACTGAGCACGATGAACCCTGCGCTGTGTTTGAGCGGCGCGTCGTAGGGAAGGATCACATCGGCATTGCTGGTGATCGAGTGGCGCACGATGTCGCCCACGGTCTTGCCGCTGACGGTCGCGCAGCCCTCGTGCAGACGCCCGGCCTTCTGCAATTCGTGCATCACGGCTGGCACCCCGCCCGCGCGGTGGAAGCCTTCACCCAGGTATTTGCCGGCGGGCATGCAGTTGACCAGCAAGGGCACGTCGACACCGATGCGTTGCCAGTCATCCAGGCTCAGTTCGACGCCCATGTGCCGGGCGATGGCGATCAGGTGCGGCGGGCAGTTGCTGGACGCGCCCAGCGCCGAGGCCACGGCAATCGCATTCTCGAAGGCTTCGCGGGTCATGATCTGTGACGGTCGCACGTCCTGAAGCACCAGCTCGCTGATCCGTTTACCCGTGGCATAGGCCATCTGCCCGCGTTCGCGGTAAGGGGCCGGAATGCTGGCGCAACCGGGCAGTGACATACCCAGCGCCTCGGCCAGTGCGTTCATGGAAAGGGCCGTGCCCATGGTGTTGCAATGCCCGACGGAAGGGGACGCCGCCGTGGTCATCTCCATGAAGCCTTCGTAATTGATTTCCCCCGCCGAGAGCAGTTTTCGGGCGTGCCAGAGCACGGTGCCGGAGCCGATCAGTTCGCCCTTGTGATGGCCGTCGAGCATGGGGCCGCCGGACAGCACGATGGCGGGCAGGTCAGTGGTCGCAGCGGCCATCAGGCAGGCGGGCGTGGTCTTGTCGCAGCCGGTGGTCAGCACCACGCCATCGAGCGGGTAACCGTGCAGGATTTCCACCAGCCCCAGATATGCCAGATTGCGATCCAGCGCGGCGGTGGGACGACGGCTTTGCTCGGCAATGGGATGAACGGGAAACTCCATGGGAATACCGCCTGCATCCCGAATACCGGCTTTCACCCGCTGGGCCAGTTCGATGTGGTGGCGGTTGCAGGGCGTCAGGTCGCTGCCGGTCTGGGCGATGCCAATGATCGGGCGGCCGGACTGCAGTTCATCCCGCGTCAGTCCGTAGTTCATGTAGCGCTCGACATAGAGGGCGGTCATGTCGGCGTGGTCGGGGTCGTCGAACCATTGCTGGCTGCGCAGCGGGCGTTTCGGGGGCAGGCTCATATTCATTTGTTCTCTTGTTGTCGATTGAGTCTTGGGAGCGCCGTGTCAGTGTTTCAGTAACCCTCGTGCCGAAAGGTTGTGTAACAAGGCGCTGATGCCGAAGGTCCAGGGCCTGGCGGTATGACTGTGGGTGACCTGATTGTGCAGACCGCCAAGCCGCGGGCTGCTGATGCGAACCCGGTCGCCCGTCTTGTGGGTGAACCCGGCACCGGGGTGGTCACGGTCTTCCGTCGGCGCGAACAGGGTACCGAGAAACAGCATGAAACCGTCCGGGTATTGGTGGTGGGCGTTGAGGGTCTGGCCGACCAGGTCCAGCGGGTCGCGGCTGATCTGATCCATGGAGCTGGAGCCGTGCAACAAGTAGCCATCTTCGCCGCGGACCTCCAGATCGATAACGCAATTGCGCACATCGTCGAGGCCGAAGTGTTCGTCAAAGAGGCGGATGAACGGGCCGATGGCGCAGGACGCATTGTTGTCCTTGGCCTTGCCCAGCAACAGCGCGCTGCGCCCTTCGACGTCACGCAGGTTGACGTCGTTGCCCAGCGTCGCGCCCTGAACCTGGCCGCGACTGTTTACCGCCAGCACCACTTCGGGTTCCGGGTTGTTCCACTGCGAGCCGGGATGAATGCCGATCTGGCTGGCGCTGCCTACCGCGGACAGCACCGGGGCCTTGGTGAAAATCTCGGCATCCGGGCCGATGCCGACTTCCAGATATTGCGACCACATGCCTTTTTCGAGCAGCACGGCCTTCAGGCGCATGGCTTGTTCCGAGCCGGGCTTGACGGCGCGCAGGTTGTCCCCGATCACTTCCCTGACAATGGCGCGCACCCCTTCGGCCAGTGCGGCGTCGCCACCGGCTTTTTCCTCGATCACCCGTTCGATCATGCTGGCGGCAAAGGTAACGCCAGCGGCCTTGATGACTTGCAGGTCCATTGGTGCCAGCAAAAAGGGTTTCAAGGGATCGCAGTGAGCGCCGGTATTGCCCAGCAGCTCTTCGACGCTGGCGATGAAAGTACCGGGGGAATGGGCCAGTGCCTGAAGGGGATCGTTCAGTTCCAGCAGATCACTGATCGTCGCGAAATGCCGGGACAGGTCGAAGACCCCGTCACTTCGCAGCACGACAGGGGCTGGTCCGGCCGTCGGGCCGGGAATCCAGGCGCGGCCGATCAGGGTGGCAGACGGAGTATCCACAGGCAGGGTATTTTCGGGCGTGAGGCTGATCGACATGACGCAGGCTTCCTGATCGATAAAAACTGCACGCTAGGTGGGCCAGTGGATAAACTCCAATGGCAAATTCTCACTTATCGATAACCTGGCGTTATTGCCGTGAAGAGGGAAGCTTCATGTCGGACCTGTCATTCTCCAGCTTCTGCAGTTGGCTCAAATTCAGGCACCTCACGCTGATCGATACCCTGGGGCGCACGCAGAACATGCACCTGGCGGCCCAGCAGATGAACCTCAGCCAGCCGGCCCTGAGCAAGATGCTCAAGGAGCTGGAAAGCCTGCTGGGGTTTGCAGTCTTCGAGCGTTTACCCCGCAGCATGGTGCCCACCGCTCTGGGGGCGCAGGTGGTGCGTTATGCCCAGTTGGCCCTCAACGACGCCCGGACCTTTGTCGAGCAGATCAATAACCTGAGCGCCGGTGGCCATGGGCATCTCAAGGTCGGCGGAATCTTTGCCGCCACCGCTGTGGTGTTGCCCGAAGCCATCGTGCAGATCAAGGCGCGCTGGCCGTTGCTGGCCATCGAAGTGGTCGAGCAGACCAGTGACCACCTGATGGAAATGCTCGAAGAACGGACGCTGGATCTGGCCATCGGACGCTTCACGGACCAGGCCCAGCAACAGCGTTACGACTTTCAGGCACTGGCCCCCGAACCGTTCAGCATTGTGGTCAACAGCCGCCATCCCTTGTGCGATGCAGGCCCCATGACCTTGCAGCAACTGGTGGACTGGCCCTGGATGCTGTATCCCAAGGGCACGCCGATTCGCGGACGTATGGAAGAGGCGTTCGCCAATGCCGGTGTTGAGGTGCCACGCAACACCATCGACACCATTTCCATGCAGACCTTTCTCAAGGTGCTGCAAAGCGGACCGATGATCGGCATGTTGCCCGATGCCATGGTTGCGCCGCATCTGGAAAGCGGGTTGCTCAAGACGCTTGAAACGCCGATGCACCTGACGCCGCAGTATTACGGCATCCTGACCCGCAAGGGCGATCAGCTCACCGGGCCGGCCCAGGAGTTCGCCGCGATTCTTCTGGAAAACGCTCGGCAGGCTCTGGAAAAACAGAGCTGATTTCGATAACCAGTTGTTATCGATTAATCCAAAAATGCCATTGGGACTGAATCGGTCCCTGACATAGATTACCCATCAGCTTCTGCACGTGATCGGGTAATCGCCTCGCTTCCCGCCTTTGAAACGCCCGGGAAGACCTGCCTGACACCGACCCCTTCAATAAAAACAATCAGGCATGTAAACGTGCCAAGGGTTATTCCCATGCAAACACACGCTGATAACCAGAGTGCCAGTGCACACGCCCATGACCCCGCTTTTGAAGACCGTACCTACCGCAAGATCATCCTGAGGATTTTGCCGGTCCTGCTGCTGTGCTACATGGCCGCTTATCTGGACCGGGTCAATATCGGTTTTGCCAAGCTGGACATGCTCAACGACCTGCAATTCAGCAACACGGTCTATGCCCTGGGCGCCAGCGTCTTCTTCTGGGGCTACTTCCTGTTTGAAGTCCCGAGCAATCTGTTGCTGCACCGCTTCGGCGCCCGCTTCTGGATCGCCCGGATCATGCTCAGTTGGGCCGTGGTGTCGATTGCCGTGGCCTTTACGGTGCCGCTGGCGCGTTTCTTCCATATCGAGGCGAGCACGATGTTTTACGTGCTGCGCTTTCTGCTCGGTGTGTGCGAGGCGGGCTTCTTTCCAGGCGTCATCCTGTACCTCAACTACTGGTTCCCGACCCATCGTCAAAGCCGGGTCATGTCAGGGTTTCTGATGGCCTTGCCGGTCAGCCTGACGCTGGGCGGCATGTTGTCCGGCTGGTTGATGAGCAGCATGAATGGCATTCAGGGCATGGCCGGCTGGCAATGGATGCTGATCATCGAAGGCATTCCCTCGATCGTCATGGCGTTTGTGGTCATTGCCTGCCTGTGCGACAACATCGATTCGGCCAAATGGCTGTCGGCGGCGGAAAAGGCCCTGCTCAAGGCCAACCTGCAGAAGGACAATCACGGCAAGACCTCACGCATCGGGGACGTCTTCTTCAATCCGCGAGTCTGGTTGCTGGTGCTGATCCTGCTGACCTTCAATACCGGCTTCTACGGGCTGGCATTCTGGATGCCATCGATCATCAAGAGCGCCGGTATTTCCAACACGCTGCACATCGGTTTGCTGACGGCCATTCCCTATGGCGTGGCGACGGTCGCGATGTTGCTCAATGCCCGGCACTCCAATCGCACCGGCGAGCGGCGCATGCATGCCGCGATTCCGGCGTTCATCGGCGGTTTAGGTCTGATTCTCAGCGCCTACTTTTCACAGAATCTGGTGCTGTCCGTGCTGTTTCTCACGGTGGCCGCTTCGGGAATCCTGAGCCTGATGCCGATTTTCTGGACCCTGCCGGGGACGCTGTTGTCCGGTGTCGCCGCGGCGGCCGGTATCGGCATGATCAACGCCATCGGCAACCTCTCCGGTTTTACCGGCTCGATGATCACGGCGGTCGCCGAAACGCTCACGGGCAATATCAATAACGGGACCTACGTGCTGGCGCTCTGCTTGCTGGTCAGTGGCGGGCTGATCATGGCAATTCCCGGCAGCATGCTTGGCAAGGCAGATGCCGCCAAGCCAGTGCTCCCCGATCATCTGGGCATGGAGAAAGCATGATGAAGAACAAGCGTGTTCTGATAACGGCGGGCGGGCAAGGTATTGGTCTGGCCAGCGCCAGGGCGTTTGTCGAGGCGGGTGCCGAGGTGATAGCCACCGATATCGACATTCGTGAGTTACAGAGGGTTGAAGGCCTGCAAGCCCTGACACTGGATGTCACTTCGGCTCAGAGCATCCAGGCCATGAGCGAGCAGGTCGGGCCGGTGGATGTGTTGTTCAACTGCGCCGGTCATGTGCATGCGGGCACTATTTTCGAGTGTGACGAGGCTGCGTGGAGCCGTTCCATGGACCTTAACGTCACGGCCATGTACCGAATGATCCGGGCCTTCCTGCCCGGCATGCTGGAGCGTGGCGGTGGTTCGATCATCAACATGGCGTCGGTGGCCTCCAGTATCAAAGGTGTGCCCAACCGTTTTGCCTACACCGCGAGCAAGGCGGCGGTGGTGGGGCTGACCAAGTCGGTTGCTGCAGACTTCATTGGGCAAGGCATTCGCTGCAATGCCATTTGCCCCGGTACTGTGGATTCGCCTTCGCTCAGGGCCAGGATTGCGGAGCAGGCGGCCCGGCAAGGTCTTTCCGAAGAGCAGGTCTACCGGCAGTTTGTCGAACGCCAGCCCATGGGGCGGCTCGGTAGTGCCGAGGAAATCGCTCAACTGGTTCTATATCTGGGTTCTGATGCTTCGGCCTACACCACCGGTACGTTGCACGTGATCGACGGCGGCATGAGTATCTGAATCCCGGTTTGCACTTTCGACAGAAACAGGAGAACCCGATGAAATTGCTACGTTACGGCGAAAAAGGTTCGGAAAGGCCCGGCCTGCTGGATGCCGATCATCAGATCCGCGATCTGAGCGCCCATGTTCCGGACATTGCCGGTGAAGTCTTGAACCCGGCCGGTCTGGCGGCGCTGGCGGCTATCGACCCGGCCAGCCTGCCTGTGGTGCCGGGCAAGCCTCGTATCGGTGCTTGTGTGGGGCAGGTAGGAAAGTTCATCTGCATCGGCCTGAACTATGCCGACCATGCCGCCGAATCCAACATGGAGGTGCCGAAGGAACCGATCATCTTCAACAAGTGGACCAGCGCGATCTGCGGCCCGAACGATGCGGTGGAGATTCCCCGAGGCTCGGTCAAGACCGACTGGGAAGTGGAACTGGGCGTGGTGATCGGCAAGGGAGGGCGCTATATCGACGAGGCCAATGCCATGGAGCATGTGGCCGGTTACTGCGTCATCAACGATGTGTCCGAGCGTGAATGGCAACTGGAGCGAGGCGGATCATGGGACAAGGGCAAGGGGTTCGACACCTTCGGGCCGGTGGGTCCTTGGCTGGTGACCCGTGACGAAATTGCCGACCCGCATACCCTTGACCTGTGGCTGGAGGTCGACGGGCATCGCTATCAACAGGGCAATACCCGCACGCTGATCTTCAACATTCCGCAACTGGTGGCCTACCTGAGTCGCTGCATGAGCCTGCAACCGGGGGACATCATCTCCACCGGTACGCCGCCGGGCGTAGGGCTGGGTGTCAAACCCGTGCCGGTCTTCCTGCGCCCGGGCCAGACCATGCGCCTGGGTATTGCAGGGCTGGGTGAACAGCAGCAGGTAACGGTTCAGGCAGACTGAACATTTTCGCGGATGAATCCGCTCCTGTGTAGGAGCGAATTCATTCGCGAGCAATCACAACCCCAATTCAGAAAGCCCCGGATGATCATCCGGGCGACGCCCCAGCGGCCAGTGGAACTTGCGCTCGGATTCCTTGATGGGCAGGTCATTGATGCAGGCAAAACGATTGGCCATCAGGCCGTTCTCGTCGAATTCCCAGTTCTCGTTGCCATAGGAACGAAACCAGTTGCCTGAATCGTCATGCCATTCGTAGGCATAACGCACGGCGATGCGGTTATCGGTGAAGGCCCACAGCTCCTTGATCAGGCGATAGTCCAGTTCCCTGGCCCACTTGCGGGCGAGGAAATCCCTGGCCTGTTCTCGTTGGGTGACAAATTCGGCACGGTTTCGCCACTGGGTATCTTCGGTGTAAGCCATGGAGACTTTTTCCGGGTCCCGGCTGTTCCAGCCATCTTCAGCCAGACGGACTTTCTGGATGGCCGTTTCGCGGGAGAAGGGCGGTAATGGCGGGCGTTGCTGGGCAGAAACTGACATGGCGGAACCTCGTAGCGGTGAGTGTCAGGATGTTGAACTGTCGGCAGCCTTGAGTAGGAGTCGGGCCACCTCGCGGGCATTGTTGGCAGCCGCGTGATCGCCCATCACCAGAGCCTGGGTAATGGCGCCATCCATCAAAATCAGCAGTTGCCTGGCCAGCGCTTCAGGCGCCGACACGGGAAGTTGTTCACACAGTTCGATCACGTAATCGAGCAGCTTTTGCTTGTGATCCCTGGCGATCAGGCGCACGGGGTCTTGGGGATCGCCTATCTCGCCTGCGGTATTGATAAAGGCACAGCCCCGAAAGCCTTCGGACTCGAACCAGTCGGTGAGCACTGTGAACATGCCGAGGATGCGTTCCTCGGGCATTTCGGCCTTTTCAGTTTCAGTCCTGAACCACTGCATCCAGCGGATATCACGGGCACTCAATGCTTGTGCGGCAATCTCGTCCTTGGTCGCGAAGTAGCGATAGATGCTCTTGCGGGCCACGCCAGAGGTACGCACCAGCAAGTCCATGCCCATGGCGTGAATACCTATGCGATAGATCAGCGCTTCGGCGGTTTGCAGAATCTTGTCTTGCACGGGGGATGATGTTTTGGTCTTCATGGATAAAAGAGTAGAACGATCGTTCTGCTATGGTCAAGCACCTTTCGTTCTGATTCTGAAGTGCCACACTTTTGCAGCCGTAATCGAACTTGCAGCCCGAACCGGAATCAGTTGCAGGGAGTTTTGGCTCTGTCGGTCATTCAACGAAGGAGAAGCTGCCCGGTGTCTCAGTTAAGAACCTTGATCCTGTTGGGGCTCCTGTTTTGTGCAGGCAGCTTTCATGTGCAGGCTGCCGATGTGCCTGCGCTTCCCATGGCGGCAGCGGCCCCCGTTGACGACAAGGCGGCTGATAAAACCGAGAAAAAGGCTGACAAGCCTGACGAGAAAGCCGCCGAAAAGCCTGAGGAGAAACCCGCAGAGGCCGAGCCAGCGGCTGCCGAGATTCTGGTGCAGGGAGGCCTGCTCGGGGCGATCAGCACCAGCATCGATGACATTCAGACGGCCCTCAATCTGGACGAAAGCCTGTGGGATGCCTGGCGTTTGCGGGCCGACCGTGCGGCCGATGAGATCGGTGACCTGGTCAATAAGCGCACGGCACGCTCGCCGTGGAGTGTCGTGGGCGACTTCCTGTTGCTGTCGGTGGTGTGGATCGGCGCTTTCGCGGTGCTGACGACAGTGGGGCGTTTTCTGGCGATTCGCCTGAATCGACGTCCGTTTCTCCAGGTCCGTGAGCGCAGTCAGGCCTTGTTGAAATATGTACTGCCGTTCACTTTGCCCGCCGTGATCTGTCTGCCGCTGACGCTGTACGTCAGCCATTTCATGCCCACTTCCGTGGGGCGTGCGCTGGCGCTGTGTTTTGCCTATGCGACCAGTAGCGGTATTGTTTCGACCTCGGTGTTGTTGTGCGTCATCGTCATGTTCAACGCGGGGCACAAACGCGCCGCTGTGCGCATGATTCGCCGTTACAGCCCCAAACCGTTGTTCGTCATCGGCTTTCTGGCGGCGCTGAGCGATGCGCTGACCAGCCCGCAGATCGCTCGCCAGCTGGGCAGTAACTTCACCACCAGCGTCTCGGTATTCACCGGGCTTTTTGCCTCGGTCGTGTTCTGCATGCTGGTGATCAAGGTGCGCCGTCCGATTGCGCATCTGATCCGCAACCGTTCACTGAGCAGCCGCTTGAGCAGGCCGGCCTTGCAGCGTTCGCTGAAGATATTTTCCAACCTGTGGCACTTGCCGATTCTGCTGATGATCCTCGTCTCGGCCATCAACCTGATCGGTGCCGGAGAAGACAGCCAGGAGACCTTGCGGTGTGCGCTGTTCACTACGCTATTGCTGATCTCCACGGTCTTTCTGAGCACTGTGTTCGAGCATGTGTTCAAGCCGGCCGAGGAGTCCGGGCGGGGTGGGCATGTGTACAAGGCGCGTCTGCTCAGTCTGGTGTATGCGGTGTTGCGCATTGTGCTGGCGGTTGCCTTCATTGAAATCCTGGGGCGGATCTGGGGTTTTTCGATGTTCGAGTTCGCCCAGCGCAATACGCTGGGCCGGGTGATCAGCGATTCGCTGAGCAGCATCGGCCTGATCTTTCTGGTGACCTGGCTGCTGTGGGTGGTGCTCGACACCGCCATCCAGGAAGCTCTCAAGCCGCCAGCTAACCATCGCAATGCGCGTCAGCCAAGCACGCGGATCAAGACCATCCTGCCGCTGCTGCGCAATGCAGTGAAAATCATCCTGGTGGTGATCTGCTCGATCACCACCATGGCCAATCTGGGGATCAATGTCGCACCACTGCTGGCCGGTGCGGGTGTGGTCGGTCTGGCCATCGGTTTCGGCTCGCAGCAACTGGTGCAGGATGTGATCACCGGCCTGTTCATCATCATCGAAGACACCTTCTCCGTCGGGGACTGGGTGGTGCTCAGCACCGGCCATTCCGGCTCGGTCGAAAGCCTGACGATCCGTACCGTTCGTCTGCGCGACGGCAAGGGGTTCGTACATTCGGTGCCTTTCGGGCAGATCAAGGCGGTCACCAACCAGTCCCGGCAGTTCGCCTATGCGTTCTTCTCGGTGCAGTTCACCTATGACTCCGACATCGACGAAGCCCTGGCGCTGATTCGCGAAACAGGCCAGTCGATTTCCGAAGACATCCTGCTCAAGAACAACCTGCAAGGACCTCTGGAAGTTTTCGGTGTCGACCGCATGGACCTCAATGGCGTGGTCCTGACCGCGCAGTTCCGCACGTCTTCGGGCGGGCAGTACAGTGTGGGGCGCGCCTTCAACGAGCGGCTCAAGCGGCTTGTGGATAAAAATCCCGACGTACGCTTTGCCCAGACTTATCCACAGGTGGTCATGAACCCCGGCGCTGCCCATGCTCCCCAGCCCGCCGCCGAGTAGCCAGCAGGAGCGGATTCATTCGCGAACACCTTCTTCGCGGATAAATCCGCTCCTACATAGCTCCTGCCAGTGGCAACTATTGGGTGATAGCGGTCAACGTGGTATGTTTGCAGGCGTTTTTCACCTGATTACTTGATGACTCTGATACCGAGCCTGCTGACTCTATGCGAATGCGCCTTATGCTATTGGGCGGCGGGAATGCCCTCGGGCAGGCGCTGATTCGTCTGGGTGCCGAGGAAGACATTGGTTTCCTCGCGCCGCGTCCACCGGAAGACGGTTGGGACGCAGCGAGCCTGACGCAACTGCTCGATGACACCCGCCCCGATGCCTTGATCAACCTTGCCTACTACTTCGACTGGTTTCAGGCGGAGAGTGTCGGCGAAGCGCGTCTGACCCACCAGGAACGCTCCGTGGAGCGTCTGGCTGAACTGTGCCAGCACCACAACATCGTTCTGGTTCAACCGTCCAGCTACCGTGTGTTCGATGGTTCGCGGGCGACCGCCTACAGCGAAAAGGATGAGCCCGTGCCTCTGGGGCTGCGTGGCCAGGCCTTGTGGCGCATTGAACAGAGCGTGCGTGCGGCCTGCCCGCAGCACGTGTTGCTGCGTTTTGGCTGGTTGCTCGATGACAGCATCGATGGCGTTCTCGGCCGCTTTCTGACCCGTGCCGAACGGCCGGAAGAGTTGCTGCTGGCCGACGACCGACGCGGCAACCCGACGCCTGTCGACGATGCGGCCAGGGTGATCATTTCCGTGCTCAAACAACTCGATTGCGAAGCGCCGTTGTGGGGGACTTACCACTACGCCGGTCATGAGGCCACGACGCCTCTGGCCCTGGGGCAGGCGGTGCTCACCGAAGCACGTCTGCTGCATCCGCTGGCCATCGAATCTCCTACGGCGCAGGCCCATGCCGCACGGCCCGATGCCGCGCAAGAGCCGCAACATGGCGTGCTGGCCTGCAAGAAAATTCTCCATACCTTCGGTATCAAGCCGCGCGCCTGGCGTGCGGGGCTGCCAAGTTTGCTGGATCGGTACTATCGACATGTCTGACGCTCCCATCCTGATTACCGGCGGTGCAGGTTTCATCGGCTCGCATCTGGCCGATGCTCTGCTGGCCCAGGGGCATGCGGTACGCATCCTCGATGACCTGTCGACCGGTAAACGCAGCAACCTGCCTCTGGATAACCCTCGCATCGAACTGATCGAAGGGGATGTTGCCGACAGCGCGCTCGTAAAGCAGGCGGCCAAGGGCTGCAAGGCTGTCGTGCATCTGGCGGCGGTGGCTTCTGTACAGGCGTCGGTCGAAGACCCTGTCCAGACACATCAAAGCAACTTCATCGGTACGCTGAATGTCTGCGAAGCCATGCGCGAAGCGGGTATCAAGCGTGTCATCTTTGCTTCGAGTGCGGCGGTGTATGGCAACAACGGTGAAGGCGAGTCCATCACCGAAGATACGCCCAAGTCACCGCTGACGCCCTATGCCTCGGACAAGCTGGCCAGTGAGCAATACCTGGACTTCTATCGCCGTCAGCATGGTTTCGAGCCGGTGGTGTTCCGCTTCTTCAACATCTTCGGTCCACGCCAGGACCCGTCCTCGCCTTATTCGGGCGTGATCAGCATTTTTGCCGAGCGTGTCGAAAAGGGCCTGCCCATCACGATCTTCGGTGATGGTGAGCAGACACGGGATTTTTTCTACATCTCGGATCTGGTCAAACTGTTGATTCAGGCGCTGGAGCAGCCGAACCCCGTTGAAGGGGCGATCAATGTCGGCTTGAACAAGACAACGTCGCTCAAGCAACTGTTGGCAGCCTTGTCAGAGGTGGTCGGTGATCTGCCGCCGATCACTCATGCAGAGCCTCGTGCTGGCGATATCCGTCATTCGCGAGCCAGCAACCAGCGACTGTTGGAGCGTTTCACCCTGGATGAGCCGACGCCCTTGCAAGTGGGGCTGGCCCGTTTGATGGGGCGCTGAATACCTGCCCGCTCATGCTCGCCTTAACACAGTAACCGTTGGCAAATGTGGTTAACGGTTACTGTGATTCTCCGTATTTTCATAAGTGCCAGTAGGAAGTTTCTGTACTTCTTGTAGTGGGTATTTTTGAAATTTCAAAACATCTGAATAGCCTCTAGCATCCTGCGCCTTCTTACATGGAGCGTATGGTATGCAGGACGACAATGACGTCAGTTTCATTAAAACGATCACCGTAAATGAATTGCCGTGTGAACTGGTCGTGGCAGGTTTCGCGGATGAGTATTCTGCGTATCTGGAGCAGTACAGAAGTCGCGAGCCGGTTACCGGCTCTCTGGTGTCTCTGCTGTTGAGTCTGGCGGCGTGGATGTTGATCGTGGTCGGTGGGGTGACGATTATATTTGGCCCCAATTCCGTTACCTACAACCTTCGGGCCGGGCCGACTTTTTTACAGTTCATTCAGATCTATCCTGGCCCTATCGTTTCGGTCGGCTCGCTGTTGCTAGCGTTATGCAAGCATATGGACGACTCGTTCAGCACAGAGCCGCTGACCCCCGAGCTGTTTCTGCTGACGTTCTATGATGTGCAGTTGCCTGACGGGATGGAGGATCTGACAGGGTTTTCCCTTTCGTATGTAGAGGGAGCCTTGTTCCAGATCGCTCACCTCTGACCTGAAACGACAAAGGCACCCGATGAGGGTGCCTTTGTGCGTTTATCTGCTGTTGCGGGCTATCAGAACTTGTAACCCACGCCGACCATGTAGACCCATGGGTCGATGTCGACATTGACCTTGGTCTTGCCGACGCTCAGGCCCGATGGACCGTCTACGGTGGCTTCGGTGTCGATATCGACGTACCAGACCGAGGCGTTGAGCAGAATGTTGTCAGTGATCAGATAGTCCACGCCCAACTGGCCGGCCAGGCCTACCGAGTCCTTGAGTTTCAGGTTACTGAAGCCCTGATCCTTACGGTTGCTGGTCAGGTCGGTGTCAAAGAACGTGGTGTAGTTGATGCCGATACCTGCATAAGGCTGGAACTTCGACGAAGGCTCCATCGGGTAGTACTGCAGGGACAGAGTCGGTGGCAGTTGTTTGATGTCGGCCAGTTTGCCGTCCAGGCCTGCGCCCAGGCCACTGACGGAAACGGTGTGGCTGAACGGTGTAGCAGCCAGCAGCTCGATACCGACGTGGGAAGTCAGCATGTAGGCAAAGGTCAGACCCAGTTGGTTTTCGCCATCAACGCTGGCCTTGGTGCCAGGTGCCTTGGTGCCATCCAGTTTCAGTTCGCCGCTGTCTTCGTGCGGGTCGACATGCGCGACGCCTGCGCGAACGATGAAATCGCCAGCTTCATAAGCCTGGGCGGCAGTAGGGGCGGCAATTGCGAGCGCAAGAAGAGAAGCGCGAAGCAAATACTTGTTCATGGGTGGCTCCAAGGGTCAGTAAGTTGTATGGGACTAAGATTAAAGCACTGTCTGGAGACGACTTTGATACAGCTCAATGAAATCGCTTAGAGCATCCAAAGTCTTCACTAATCCGGCAACTCATAGACAAAGATCTTGTCTGCCTGCATCTGATAACCCGCTTCGGCCAGTTCGCTGGTCGATGATTTGGCCTGCATCGGGCCTTCGATCCAGTACGGCTGATACAACTCATCGACCTTGACACCCAGCTCGCTGGTGACATGCACGATCTGATTCGCGGGCGGCGGCGGGACATGAATGCAGGCACCAAAATACGGCACCAGCAAGAACTCAATTACCCGGCCTTCCTCACTGACCTCAAGCGGCACGATATAGCCCGGCAGACGTACCCGTTTGCCATCCAGCGCCTTGACCACCGGCGCATGCGGAGCCAGTTGCCTGGCTGCCGGTGCCGACTCCATGGCCAGGGCATCGGACAGCTTCGACATGTCGTGCAACGGCGCTGTAACGGGCGCCACGACAGGTGCATCGGGTGGAATCATGTCGTTCCAGGTCAGTATCTGCGGCTCGGCGGCCCACACCGAAGCATGGGTCGAGAGCAGCAGGATCATCAGCAGGCGCCGCATGGTCAACGTCCTCATAAGCGAACCGACAGACCATCGGCCAGCGATTGCCTGTAGGCACGCCATGCCGGTACGGTCCCCATCAACAGCGCAGCGACGAGAATGCCACCGAGCAATGTCCATTCATATTGGCCAGGTGGCATAGACGAGAGGTACAGGCCGTAAGTGTTTTGTACGTAATCCTGAGCCAGCGCGATCCCGATATAGAGCAGCGCCAGGCCACTGACGATGCCAGCCAGAGCCAGGGCAAAGGCTTCAAGAATCAGCAGGCTTGCGATGTGCCAGGGACGGGCGCCGACCGATCGCAGAATGGCCATTTCACGGCGTCGCTCGTTGAGGCTGGTCAGGATGGCCGTCAGCATGCCGATCAGGCCGGTGAGCACCACGAACAGTGAAATCACGAACAGGGCCTTCTCGGCTGTTCCCATCAGGCTCCAGAGTTCCTGCAAGGCCACACCGGGCAGAATGGCCAGCAGCGGCTCGCCCCGGAATTCATTGATTTCACGTTGCAGGCTGAAGGTTGCAATCTTGCTGTTCAGGCCCAGCATCACCGCGGTGATGGCGGTGGGCGTCAGGTCCATGTTGCGGGCCTGATCGGCCGAGATTCGCTCGTTGCCCCGTGCCGGTGCGCCGTTGTGCCAGTCGATATGAATGGCCTCCATGCCGCCCAGGCTGATGTGCAGCGTGCGGTCGACGGGGGTTCCGGTCGGCTTGAGAATGCCCACCACCGTGAACGGCTTGTCATCGTGCTTGACCAGGCTGATCGCGGCCACGCCATGGGCCAGCACCAGTTTGTCGCCCAGCTTGTAGTGCAGGGCCTTGGCGACTTCCGCCCCCAGAACCACTTCAAACGGATCGGTCTGGAAGGCCCGGCCATCGGCCAGTTCCAGGTGTTGCTGGCGACCGTACTGATAATTCTCGAAATACGATTCGTTGGTCCCCATCACCCGGTAGCCACGGTGCGAGTCGCCCAGGGAAATCGGGATGGCCCATTTGACCTGCTTGTTGCTGGCCAGATGCTCGAAGCTGTCCCAGCGAATATTGTTGGTGGCGTTACCGATGCGAAACACCGAGTAGAGCAACAGATTGATCGAGCCGGAACGAGCGCCGACGATCAGGTCCGTGCCGCTGATGGTGCTGGCGAAACTGGCACGAGCCTCGGTGCGCACCCGCTCGACGGCCAATAGCAGGCAGACCGACAGGGCAATGGCAAAGGCGGTGAGAAACGCGGTGAAGCGACGGTTGGCCAGACTGGCCATTGCCAGACGAAACAGATACATCTCAGACCTCTACATTGACGGCGGCGCGGTTGAGTTCGGACAGCGACAGATGGCGGTCGAACAGGGGCGCAAGGCTCTGGTCGTGGCTGACGAACAGCAGGCTGGAGCCGGCTTCGCGGCATTCGGTGAACAGCAGGCGAATGAATGCTTCACGGGTGTCGGCATCCAGTGCGGAGGTCGGTTCGTCCGCGATCACCAATTCAGGCTGGCCGATCAGGGCGCGTGCAGCGGCGACCCGTTGCTGCTGGCCAATGGAGAGTGAGTCGGCGCGACGGGACAGCAGCGCCGGATCTTTCAGCCCCAGATGTGCAAGCAGCGTGCTGGTAGCGGTTTCAACGCTGCCGTGACGCTGTTTCGCACGTGCTGCCCGCACCTTGGAGAAATGGCAGGGAAGCTCGACGTTCTCCCGCACCGACAGAAACGGCAGCAGGTTGAATTGCTGGAAGATGTAGCCCGTGTGATCGACGCGAAAACGGTCGCGGGCACCGGCCGACAATTGCGACAGCTCCTGCCCCAGCAGGCGGATGCTGCCTTGGCCGGGTTTCTGTACGCCGCCCAGCAGACCCAGCAGGGTGGTCTTGCCACTGCCGCTCGGGCCTTTGAGGAACAGGGTTTCGCCCGATTCCAGGCGAAAGGCCGGGATGTCCAGCAGTTGCGGATGCCCTGGCCAGTTGAAGCTCAGGTCCGACAGCTCGATCAGTGCTTGGGTCATGGCCACACTCGTGCTTGAAAGTAAAAGACCGGGCCAGGCCCGGTCGTTGTGCTGCAAAGGGGGATCAGAACTTGATCGACGGGTTCGCCGCAATCACTTCTGCACCGGACTGGCCGCTTGGCGAGATCAACTGTACCTGGAGTTTTTTGGTGTCGGGGAAGGTCAGGAAAATCTGGCTCAGGTCCAGCTTTTTCAGAATGGCCGGTGCATCGCAGTTGAATTTGTAGTGGCCGCGAATTTCGCTGTGTTCGTGATGCTCTTCGCCGCCTTTGGCGTGGTCGTGATGATCGTCATCCTTGTCGCCGAACAGCGGGCTTTCAAGCTTCACGGAAGTGGCCGAGCAGTTGGCGGCATCCGAGATGCTGAACAGGGCGTTGGGCTTGAGCAGTTGTTCACGGGCCTTGGCCAGCTTTGCCTTGTCTTCGGCAGACGTCGCTTCATGCTCGAAACCCACGATGTTCATGGCCGGGCTCTCGAATTCCAGTTCCAGGGATTTGCCCGAAAGCACCACATCCAGGCGGCCTACACCATGCTCATGTGCGCCCAGGCTGCCGTGTTCATGTTCGTGATCGTGGTCATGTGTGTCGGCAGCGTTGGCCGCGAAGGCCAGGGGCAGCAAGGCGAAGGGCAGGGCAAGAAGCAGGCGGCGCATAACGGACTCCGGACATGAGGTGAAAAAACTGTTATGTGATCTTATAACAATTGAAGCGGTGGGTGACGGTTTTTCTCCGCTCCTTTCGCTTGGCATACAACGCACAGAGGTTATGCCGAACCGGTCTCATACGGCCTGAAAATCCTCCTAACGTCAAATGAAGAGGGCGTCAGGTATGTCTCAGGGAGAGATTCATGGCAACGCTTTGCTGCCCGGCCGTTGCTGTACCGGAATTCACGATCAGTCTCGAAGAAACGCTGGCGCTCGTTTCCAGCCTGCATCCTCATCATCCCCGGTTACCGCTTGTTCAGCGCTTGATCCGCAATACCCGGGTCAGCAAGCGCCATCTGCTGCAACCGATCGGGCAGACGCTGAAGCATCCGGGCTTCGAGGCACGCAATCTGATGTATGCCCGTGAGGCTCGCGCCCGTATCCCCGATGTCGTGAGTCGCGCACTGGCCAATGCCCGGCTGGCCCCTGAACAGATCGACGCCATCGTCTATGTGTCGTGCACCGGTTTCATGATGCCTTCGCCGACGGCCTGGATGATCAATGAGCTGGGCTTTCGCAGCGACACCCGGCAGATCCCCATTGCGCAGTTGGGCTGTGCGGCGGGAGGTTCGGCCATCAACCGCGCCCACGACTTCTGCCTGGCTTATCGCGATGCCAATGTGCTGATTGTCGCCTGCGAGTTCTGTTCACTGTGTTACCAGCCTCAGGACACGAGTGTCGGCAATCTGCTGTCCAACGGTCTGTTCGGCGATGCATTGGCGGCGGCCGTGGTTCGAGGTTGTGGCGGGGAAGGGATGCAGCTCTTGAGCAATGCGTCCCGACTGGTGCCGGGGACCGAGGACTGGATCTGTTATGCCGTCAAGGCCACCGGTTTTCACTTCTGCCTGGATCAACGGGTGCCGGGAACCATGGCGCAACTGGCCCCTGCAATTCGTTCGGTGACCGCCGAGCAAGGCTGGCAGGCTGACACGCTGGATTTCTACATCATTCACGCCGGGGGCCCACGCATCCTTGATGACCTGTCGCGCTATCTGGGCGTGGACGCGGCCTTGTTTGTCCACAGCCGGAGCACGTTGAGCGAGTACGGCAACATTGCGTCAGCGGTTGTGCTGGATGCCTTGCGACGTCTTTTCGAGGCTGGCGGTGCTCATCAGGATGCACGCGGAATCATTGCCGGGTTCGGGCCTGGGATCACGGCGGAAATAACCCTGGGCTCATGGCGCAACAGGGAGGTTTCATCATGACGGTCACGGATACTTTCAGGCTGGGAGGCGATACGCCTGTCACCCGGATGGGCTATGGTGCGATGCACCTGACGGGGTATGGCATGTGGGGGCCGCCGGACAATCCCGAGCAGGCCAGGGCGCTGCTGCGTCATGCCGTGCATGAACTGGGTATCACCTTCATCGACACGGCCGATGCCTACGGGCCGGGAGATAACGAAGAGGTCATTCGCGATGCCCTGTATCCCTACCCTCGAGAACTGGTCATTTCCACCAAGGGCGGGATGTTGAGGTCCGGCCCGAATGACTGGATACAAGGTGCGCCGGGGGCTCCGTACATCGTGCCCTTGGGGCGTCCCGAGTATTTGCGTCAACAGGTGGAAATGAGCCTGCGCCGTCTTCGGACCGAGCGCATCGATCTGTATCAACTGCACAGCGTCGATCCACATGTACCGCTTGCCGAGTCGCTGGGCGAACTGGTGCGGTTGCGTGAGCAGGGCAAGATCCGCCATATCGGCCTGTCGAACCAGCCGGGCGTCACCCTTGAGCAACTGGAAGAGGCTCATCGGGTGGCAGGCATTGCAGCCATCGAGAGCCTCTACAACATTGCCGATCGCACCGATGAACCGGTCGTGCAGCGGACACAGGCGCTGAATATCGCGTTCATTCCATGGTTCCCGCTCGGGCATGGCGCTCTGGTCGCGCCGGACAGCGCACTGCGTCCTCTCGCCAGACAGTACGGGCTGACACCGGCGCAACTGGCGCTGGCGTGGCTGTTCAATCATGCCCCGAACACGTTATTGATTCCCGGAACCACCTCCATTGTTCATCTGAAGGAAAACGCCAGGGCCAGCCATGTGCAACTGGATGACACTCAATGTGCAGCCATTGCCAGGGACGTCGATCGACTTGCGCTGCCGATCTGGCGTCCTGAGCGCTGAGGAGGACATACCCATGACTACCGGCCAGCGAAATGTGGAAACCCTGCGGGCTATCTACAAGGACCTGACGCGCATTGCCGAGTTTGCCGACGACGACATCGTTCTGCACAAGGCCGATCAAAGTGCCAGCCCGCTCACGGTCATTGGCAAGCAGGCGGTGTACCGCCATGAGGTCAATCTGATTGCCCTCACGCACGCTTCGCTTTGCATGGACGTGCAGGAGGTTATCGCCAACGACTATTTCGGCGCGGTCCTGGGAACCCTGCGGGCCGGTACTGCGGATAAACGCATCGGTATGCCGTTCTGTGGCCTGTGGCGCTTTCGTGAGGGAAAGGTCATCGAACACTGGGAGAACGCCTACGATGCGAGGGCTCTGGGCGGCTTTCTACGAGGCAATGACGTGCAGGCCGCTCGCTGGCTTTGTTCATGAACCCCGGGATGTGGGAGCATGGGCGTCTGCCAAGCGAGGAGACAGGACATGCTGCGTATTCGTGGAACCATCGGTCAGTGGCCGGTGGATTTGACGCTGGAACTGGACGATGGGGATTGGGCGCAACTGGGTGCCCAGCTCAAGGCGGCCACCCCTGAAGCTGCGCCAGGTGTTGTGGAAAGCAAGCCGATCAATCAGGACGACAAGATCTGGCAGATTGCCAAGGACCTGCTGCAAAAGGCCGGGCAACTCAGTGGGCCGGATCTGCTGGGAAAACTGGAAGGCCTGACTGGCAGCACTGCCGCAGGCAAGCGCCTGCTGGTGCGTTTGCGCCATAGCGCGAATGTAAAGGTTGAAAGCGGCGCGGATGCACCGCTTTACAGTTGGGTCGATTGAGCCCGGCAGGAGCGAATTCATTCGCGAGACGTCATTGAAGGCGACAGGTGTTCTTCGGCTTCACGGGCCTCTCGCGAATAAATTCACTCCTACTTAAGTGCTTTAAATCATGGTGCTGCGTTTTATGTGATGCGAGCGGATTCATTCGCGAAAAAGGCCGCTCAACTCAATACAAGGCAGCAAACAACTTGCGGCGATAGGTGGTGACCAACGGGTGGTCATTGCCCAGCAGGTCGAACACTTGCAGCAGCGTCTTGTGGGGCAGGCCATCGGCGTAGCTGCGGTTACGGATGAACAGCTTGAGCAGGCCTTCCAGCGCGGCGTCATACTGCTGGCGAGACAGTTGCAGGATCGCCAGCTGGTGCGAGGCTTCATCGTCTTGCGGATTTTGCGCCAGGCGGCTCTTCAGATCGGCACTGGCCGGCAGGGTGGCAGCTTCGGCCAGGAAGGTCAGTTGTGCTTTGGCACCTGCCAGTTCGGCCTTGTGATCGTCGCTCTTCACCGCATCCAGCACGGTACGGGCTTCGCCCAGTTCGCCGCGTTCGGCGAGGCAGCGTGCATACAGGATCAGGGCCGCGGCGTTGGTGTTGTCCTCTCCCAGCATCACCTTGAGCACGGCTTCGGCGTCCGAGAAGCGGCTTTCGGCAAACAGCGTTCTGGCTTGTTGCAGTGGATCGGCGGCCGTCGGAGGCGGCATGACAACGTGCTGCTCGAGAATCTTGCGGATCTCGGACTCCGGCTGAGCCCCGGCAAAGCCGTCCACCGGCTGACCGTCCTTGAACAGCACCACGGTCGGCAGGCTACGAATGCCGAAGCGGGCCACGATTTCCTGCTCAATGTCGCAGTTGACCTTGGCCAGCAGCAACTCACCCTGATAACTCGCGGTGATCTGCTCCAGCAGCGGCATCAGCACTTTGCAAGGCGCACACCACTCGGCCCAGAAATCCACCAGCACCGGCTGATCGAAAGACTTGTCGATCACCAACTGGTCGAAGGTCGCGGCGGTTGTCTCGAAGATATAAGAAGTGTCCTGGCTCATTGCGTGTCTCGCACAATCTGAATGCCGCCAACTATAAAGGCCGCCGGGCATTGCTGAAAGCGGCGAGTATCAAGGCAGGACCGACAGCGCGTTTTCAGCGCTGTGCGTGGTAGAGGCTGACGTCCCGAAATTCATGAGGCTCTGCCAGATCAGGCAGCGTGTGGGCATGCAGCATGGCCAGGCGCTCGTAGAGAGGGTGCCGGAAATCACGGACACGGGAATCGGCCACCAGTGCCCGGCGGCCCCGGCTGAGAAAGTGATCCAGCAAGGGCAGGTTGGCGCGGTCATACAGCACATCGGCCACCAGGATCAGGTCGAAGCGGTCGGCTTCGGCAAAGAAGTCGGCCGAGTAGCTCAGTTGCACGGCATTGAGTTCGGCATTGGCCCGACAGGCGGCAATCGCCAGAGGGTCCAGATCGCATGCGACCACTTCCGTCGCGCCAGCCCTGGCCGCTGCAATCCCGGCAACACCGGAGCCCGCTCCAAAATCCAGCACACGTTTACCGGCCACCCACTGTGGATGTTCGGCCAGGAAGTGGGCCAGAGCCAGGCCGCTGGCCCAGCAAAAGCTCCAGTAGGGCGGTTCTTCAAGGATGCGGCGTGTTTCGTCAGGGCTGAAGGCGCGATCCATGTTGTCTGCATCGATCAGCCATAACTTCAGATCGGTGCCCGGCAGTGCCGTACTCACCAACCGGGCGTCGCCCAGCAACTGGCTCAAGGCATCCTGAAGGTGTTCCGGTGCCGTCATGGTGCCTTGACGAACTGCAACGGGCCCAGCGCCTGAGTCGTGGGTTGTTCGATACGCATGGACGGCAGGTGCAGGATCAACTGTCCGGACTGGCTGGCCCGTCCACGCAATTCAACCCGCTCGCCCACCGGAAAGGCTTCGGGGTTGAAGCGTAGCTGGAAGGGCAGCGACTGGCCGTTGCCTTGAAGCTTTGTACTGGTCAGCAGTTTCTGTGGGCGACCACGCTCGTCGATGACCAGAACCGCCAGTTCGACTTCCGCGCCAGCAGGAACTCCCAGTAACTGGCCGCTCAGCTCTCGCTGGTGAGGCAGCAGCGGGCCAGGACCTGCCGGAACCTTGAGCGTGGTGGCCGGTTTGGCGGGTGCCGGTGGCGGGGCTTCATTGCTGCTGCAGGCGGTCAACAGGCCGACAAGGCTGAGCAGGGCAAGAGGGCGTAACGTCATGAGCGGCTCCAACAAAAACAGAATGCACAGGGCTCATATAAAGGCCGTGATGCAGTATTACCGAATGCAGGCAGTTTCACATCGCTTTGCTGCACTTTTATATCTCACAGCAGTTGAAGTGTTGAGCGATCCGGTGTGGGCGGGAAGACGCGGCAATACCCCCTAACGTTTTGTCTTGCCTGCGGGATGCGCTACCATGGCGCTCCCCATTTTTTGTTGCCTGCCACCATGCACTGTCCCTTCTGCGGTGCCAACGACACCAAAGTCATCGATTCGCGCCTTGTTGCTGAAGGCGAACAGGTACGTCGTCGTCGCGAATGCCTGGCTTGCGGCGAACGTTTCACGACCTTTGAAACGGCCGAGCTGGTCTTGCCTCGTCTGATCAAGCAGGACGGCAGCCGACAGCCCTTCGACGAAGAAAAACTGCGTGCCGGCATGCAGCGAGCCCTTGAAAAACGGCCCGTGAGTGTCGAGCGGCTGGAAGCTGCACTGGTGCATATCAAGCACAAGTTGCGTGCAACCGGCGAACGTGAGGTCAAGTCGCTGGTGGTGGGCGAGCTGGTCATGACCGAGCTGCAGAAACTCGATGAAGTGGCCTATATCCGCTTCGCGTCGGTCTATCGCCGCTTCCAGGACCTCAACGAGTTTCGTGAAGAGATCGAGCGTCTGGCTCGTGAGCCGGGTAAAGAATGAGCGCACCGTTGACCGAACAGGGTGCCCTTGACGCTCGCTACATGGGCCGTGCGCTGGAACTGGCGCGTAAAGGGATTTATTCCACTCATCCTAACCCGAGGGTTGGTTGTGTCATCGTGCGTGACGGCCAGATCGTCGGCGAGGGCTGGCATGCCCGGGCCGGGGAGCCTCATGCCGAAGTGCATGCCTTGCGTCAGGCGGGTGACAAGGCCCGTGGTGCCACGGCTTACGTCACGCTTGAGCCCTGCAGCCATCATGGGCGTACGCCGCCCTGTGCCGATGCGCTGGTCAACGCCGGGGTGGCCCGGGTTGTCGCAGCGATGCAGGACCCGAATCCTGAAGTGGCCGGGCGCGGATTGCTGCGCTTGATGGCCGCAGGCATTGCTGTCCAGTCCGGTGTGCTGGAGGCTGAGGCGCGAACGCTGAACAAAGGCTTCCTCAAACGCATGGAAAAAGGCCTGCCGTATGTGCGGGTCAAGCTGGCCATGAGTCTGGATGGCCGCACGGCCATGGCCAGCGGTGAAAGCCAGTGGATCACCGGACCTGAAGCCCGTTCTGCGGTGCAGCGGCTGCGAGCGCAGTCGAGCGTTGTCCTGACAGGCGCCGATACGGTGCTGACCGACAAGGCCCGGCTGACCGTGCGCCCCGACGAGCTTGGCTTGAATGCCGAATTGACCGCCCTGGCCGCCACGCGCCCGCCCTTGCGCGTCCTCATCGACGGTCGCCTGCGGGTGCCGCTGGATGCACCGTTCTTCAAGGCTGGCAGTGCGCTGGTCGCCACCCGTGCGGCGGCGTCGGCGCGAGGGCGTTATCACGACGAGGGCCACGAAATGCTGGCCCTGGCCGATAACTCCGGTCATGTGGACCTGCGCAAGCTGTTGGCCGAGCTGGCGGCTCGTGGCGTCAATGATGTGCTGGTCGAGGCCGGGCCACGTCTGGCCGGTGCGTTCACCCGGCTCGGGCTGGTCGATGAATACCAGATATTTATCGCGGGCAAGTTTCTGGGCTCCACGGCACGGCCACTGCTCGATCTGCCGCTGGCGCAAATGAACGAAGCCCTTGAGCTGAACATTGTAGAAATGCGCGCCGTCGGCAATGACTGGCGAGTCATTGCTCTCCCTGTTCCGGCTCGCGGCGTATAATTCCCGGCTTTCGCTTAGCGCGCAGGCCTTGTTCTCCCGGAGGACCCATGTTTACCGGCATTATCGAATCCATCGGCAGCATCCGCGCCTTGACCCCCAAGGGCGGCGATGTCCGCGTTTACGTGGAAACCGGCAAGCTCGATCTGAGTGACGTCAAACTGGGCGACAGCATCGCGGTCAATGGCGTCTGCCTGACTGCCGTCGAGTTGCCCGGCGACGGTTTCTGGGCTGACGTCAGCCGTGAAACCCTGACCGTGACGGCCTTCGTCGACCTCAAGGTCGGCAGCCGGGTCAACCTCGAAAAGGCCCTGACACCCAGCTCCCGTCTGGGCGGTCATCTGGTCAGCGGTCATGTCGATGGCGTGGGTGAAATCGTTTCCCGTGAAGATAACGCCCGTGCGATCCAGTTCCGGGTGCGTGCTCCGCGAGAGCTGGCCAAATACATTGCCCACAAGGGTTCGATCACCGTCGATGGCACCAGCCTGACCGTCAACTCGGTCAATGGCGCCGAATTCGAGCTGACCATCGTGCCTCACACCCTGGCCGAAACCATCATGGCCGACTACCGCCCGGGCCGTAAGGTCAACCTGGAAGTGGACCTGCTGGCGCGCTACCTGGAGCGTCTGCTATTGGGCGACAAGGCTGCCGAGCCAGGCCATGGCGGCATCACCGAAAGCTTTCTGGCCGAGAACGGCTACCTCAAATCCTGAATTGAAGGGGGTGCCGAGTGGCGCTCAACACGATCGAAGAACTGGTTGAAGACATCCGCCAGGGCAAGATGGTCATCCTCATGGATGACGAAGACCGCGAGAACGAAGGCGACCTGATCATGGCCGCCGAGTGTGTGAAAGCCGAACACATCAACTTCATGGCCAAGTACGCCCGTGGCCTGATCTGCATGCCCATGAGCCGCGAGCGTTGCGAAACCCTCAAGCTGCCGCTGATGGCGCCACGCAACGGTTCCGGTTTCGGCACCAAGTTCACGGTATCCATCGAAGCCGCCGAAGGCGTGACCACCGGTATCTCTGCTGCGGACCGTGCGCGCACCGTTCAGGCGGCGGCTGCCAAGGACGCCAAGGCTGAAGACATCGTCAGCCCGGGTCATATCTTCCCGTTGATGGCTCAGGCTGGCGGTACGCTGTCCCGCGCCGGTCACACCGAAGCAGCCTGCGACCTGGCGCGCATGGCCGGTTTCGAGCCGAGTGGCGTGATCTGCGAAGTGATGAACGACGACGGCACCATGTCCCGTCGCGCCGAACTCGAAGCCTTTGCCCTCGAACACGACATCAAGATCGGCACCATTGCCGACCTGATTCACTATCGGATGATCCACGAACGTACCGTTCAGCGGATTGCCGAGCAGCCCATGGACAGCGAACTGGGCCATTTCAACCTGGTGACCTACCGCGACTCCGTCGAAGGCGATGTCCACCTGGCGCTGACGCTGGGCAATATCTGCGCCGAAGAGCCGACGCTGGTGCGTGTCCACAACATGGACCCGTTGCGCGACCTGCTGATGGTCAAGCAGCCGGGGCGCTGGAGCCTGCGGGCCGCGATGTCCGCGGTGTCCGAGGCAGGCAGCGGTGTGGTGCTGCTGCTCGGTCACCCGCTGGATGGCGATGTTCTGCTGGCGCATATCCGTGAAAAATCGGGGCAGCAGGTGATCAAGACGCCGACGACTTACAGCACGGTCGGGGCCGGTTCCCAGATCCTGCGTGACCTCGGTGTGCGCAAGATGCGCCTGATGAGTTCACCTATGAAGTTCAATGCGATATCCGGTTTCGATCTGGAAGTTGTAGAATACGTGCCCTCCGAATAAATACCGGCAGGTCGGTCTGTGCGAACGCTCACGTTTTGCATGTTCCGGCCTGGCAGTTCCGATTCGTGGCCTACAATCCCTGACAGTCCGCCCCAAGGCGGGCTTGCTCTTTAATACGAGACTCACCGAATGACCTTGAAGACCATCGAAGGTACTTTCATCGCCCCACAAGGCCGCTATGCCTTGGTGGTTGGCCGTTTCAACAGCTTCGTCGTGGAAAGCCTGGTGAGCGGTGCCGTTGATGCCCTGGTTCGCCATGGCGTGAGCGAAAGCGACATCACCATCATCCGTGCACCGGGTGCTTTCGAGATTCCTCTGGTTGTGCAGAAGGTTGCCCAACGCAAGGAGTTCTCGGCCATCGTCGCTCTGGGCGCGGTGATCCGTGGTGGTACGCCTCACTTTGAATACGTGGCGGGCGAGTGCGTCAAAGGCCTTGCTCAGGTGTCCATGGACGCTGGCGTTCCGGTCGCTTTCGGCGTGCTGACCGTCGATTCCATCGAGCAAGCCATCGAGCGTTCCGGCACCAAGGCCGGTAACAAGGGCGCTGAAGCTGCGCTGTCTGCCATTGAAATGGTCAGTCTGCTGTCGCAGTTGGAGGCCAAGTGATTTCCGACGATAGCGATCAGTTCAACCCACGCGAAGCCAAGTCTCCAGAGGCTGCCAAAGGCAAGAGCGCCAAGCGTCGCGAAGCGCGTCAACTCGCGACTCAGGCGTTGTACCAGTGGCACATGGCAGGTCATTCGTTGAATGAAATCGAGGCGCAGTTCCGCGTCGATAACGATTTCAGCAACGTCGACGGCGTTTACTTCCGTGAACTGCTGCACGGTGTGGCCACCAACAAGACCGAAATCGATGTCGCGCTCAAGCCATGCCTTGACCTGACCATCGAAGAACTCGATCCGGTCGAGCTGGCGGTACTGCGCCTCTCCACCTTCGAGCTGCTCAAGCGCATCGACGTGCCTTACCGCGTTGTCATCAACGAAGGCATCGAGCTGGCCAAGGTCTATGGCTCCACTGACGGCCACAAGTTCGTCAACGGTGTACTGGACAAGCTGGCACCTCGTCTGCGCGATGCCGAAGTGAAGGCCAACAAGCGCTGATCTGCGCCTGTACTTCCCATGGGTGAATTCGAGCTGATCCGCAATTACTTCGCCGCCGCGCCTTGTGCGCAGGGCGGCGAAGGGGTTGCCCTCGGGATCGGTGACGACTGCGCACTGCTGGCGTTGCCGCCCGGTGAGCAGTTGGCGATTTCAACCGACACCCTGGTTGCCGGAGTGCATTTTCCAGACGTCTGCGATCCTTTCCTGCTGGGCCAGCGTGCCCTGGCGGTGTCCGCCAGCGATCTGGCCGCCATGGGTGCCCGTCCTGTTGCATTCACCCTTGCCCTGACCTTGTCTCAGGTCGACGCCGAATGGTTGAAGGCCTTTACCCAGGGCCTGAACCGTATGGCGCAAGAGTGTTCCTTGCGACTGGTGGGGGGCGATACCACGCGCGGTCCCTTGAGCCTGACGCTGACGGTCTTCGGTGCCGTGCCCGCAGGTCAGGCGCTGACCCGCAGCGGCGCTCGCGAAGGCGACCTGCTGTGCGTCGGCGGTGCCTTGGGCGATGGGGCCGGAGCCTTGTCATTGGTGCTGAATCAGCGCATTGCCGAGCCTTCGGTTGCCGAGCCGCTGCTGGCGCGTTACTGGTCGCCACAGCCGCAATTGGCGCTGGGCCAGGCTTTACGCGGCAAGGCGACGGCCGCGCTGGACATCTCCGACGGCTTGCTCGCGGATTGCGGGCATATTGCTCAGGCGTCCGGAGTACGGCTAGTGGTCGAGCACGAGCGGCTGCCCCTGTCTGAACCCCTGCTGAAACTGCTGGATCTGCCGTCTGCACGGCAGGCCGCAGTCAGTGGGGGCGATGATTATGTGCTGGCCTTTACCTTGCCGCCTGAACACCTGGCCGGCCTGCTCGATACCGGGTGGCCCGTGCAGGTGATCGGACGGGTCGCCCACGGGAGTGGCGTGGCTCTGGTGGATGCCGATGGGCAAGACATCACGCCGTCTTCCCGAGGCTATCAGCATTTTCGGAGTGAACCTTGAAAGACAAGCCTGATCAGGTCCCGGCCGAGTTCGTGCCGCCTT
Organism: Pseudomonas sp. NPDC089734; assembly: GCF_044748865.1. NCBI lineage: Bacteria > Pseudomonadati > Pseudomonadota > Gammaproteobacteria > Pseudomonadales > Pseudomonadaceae > Pseudomonas > Pseudomonas sp. NPDC089734. Next base: position 40,907 of record NZ_JBIVGV010000017.1, read on the forward strand.
CTGTCTGGACCAACCCCTGGCATTTTCTGGCTTTCGGGTTCGGTTCCGGCACCTTGCCCAAGGCCCCGGGAACCTGGGGTTCGCTCGTCGCCATCCCGTTCATCCCCTTGTGGCAGATGCTTCCTGACTGGGGGTACTGGCTCATGCTGGGCATCACCATGCTGTTCGGCTTCTGGCTGTGCGGCAAGGTGGCGGACGATCTGGGTGTGCATGACCATGAAGGTATCGTCTGGGACGAAATGGTCGGAATGTGGATAACCCTCTGGCTGGTGCCCGAAGGCTGGCCGTGGCTGGTGGTGGGGTTTCTGGTCTTCCGCTTTTTCGACATCCTCAAGCCATGGCCCATTCGCTGGCTGGACCGGCATGTCCATGGCGGTGTCGGGATCATGATCGATGATGTGCTGGCCGGTGTCTTTGCCTGGCTTTCCATGCATGGACTGGTCTGGGCATGGGGACTGATCTAGCTTTTTGATATTAATGGGCGAGAATTCAGCCTAAGCGTCTCTAATAACGTGCTGTTACAATGCAGCCCTTGTGAATTTCCAGTCTTCATACTGATCAGGAGCACACGGTGCCCGTCGTATTTGTCGCCGCTTCCAAGCTGCCTACCCCTTTTGCGCAATTCACCATGAATGGCTTTTTCGAGTCGGAAACCGGGCGCGAGCACGTTGTTCTGAGTCTGGGCGATATTGCCGATGGCGCACCTGTCCTGGGCCGAGTCCATTCGGAGTGCCTGACGGGCGATGCGCTGTTCAGCCAGCGCTGCGATTGCGGCTCCCAGCTTGAAGCTGCCTTGCGCGCCATTGCCGCCGAAGGGCGGGGCGTTCTGTTGTATCTGCGTCAGGAAGGGCGTGGTATCGGTCTGATGAACAAGATCCGGGCCTATGAGTTGCAGGACGGCGGTGCCGACACTGTCGAAGCCAATGAACGCCTGGGCTTTGCGGCCGACCAGCGCGATTACGGCATTTGCCTGCCGATGCTTCAGCACCTGGGCGTAGAGTCCTTGAAGTTGATGACCAATAACCCGCGCAAGGTCAAGGCGCTGACCGACATGGGGATCAAGGTGGCCGAACGCGTACCGCTGCAGACCGGTCAGAACCCGCACAACAAACTGTACCTGGCGACCAAGGCGGGCAAGCTTGGTCACATGATGGGTAATGAGCACCAGAGTGAGGTCGATCCCGCGTGACCCGCAACGATGTGCGACGGCGAATGGCGCTGGTGTGGTGGCAGTTCCTGGGCCTTGCCCTGGCACCGCTGCTGGTGGTTTGTGTCTTTCTGGGCACACGTGAAGCGCTTATTCCCCTGCTGGCGATGCCGTTGTTCATCGCCGGTGTCGCCTCGATGTTCCTTAGCCTCAAGCCTTTCGGTGCGTTCAAGCACGCCTTGATCGCCACTGGCGCCGCACTCGATACCCCTGAAGAGATGACGGCCTGGCTCAAGCTGGCCGCGACCCGCCGTATTGCGTTCCTGTATGCCGGCATTCCGGCCTGGATTGCTGCGGGTGCCTTGTTCATCGGGCTCGAGGCCGTTCCGGTGTTCCTGCTGGCTTTCTCCAGTGTGGTGCTGTTCTACCTGTATCGCATTCCGGTTCAGTTGAAATAAACCGTTCAGGTACAAAAAAGGCGCTCAGTGAGCGCCTTTTTGTTGTGTGCCGTACCCGACTCAGCCGATCAGCGTCAGGCGTTCCTGGATGGCGGCTTCGATACCTTCGGCATCCAGGCCGCATTCCGCCAGCATCTGTGCCGGTTTGGCGTGCTCGACATAGATGTCCGGCAGGCCAAGATGCAGCACGGACTTCAGGATGTTTTCCCGTGCCAGGAACTCGCTGACCGCCGCGCCCGCGCCACCCATGATGGCGTTTTCTTCGAGGGTCACCAGCAGTTCGTGATGGGTTGCTGCTTCGCGGACCAAGGTTTCGTCCAGAGGTTTGACGAAGCGCATGTCGATAACAGTGGCATCGATCTTTTCCGCCACTTCCAGCGCGTCTGCCAGTTGAACACCGAACACCAGCATGGCAACGCCTTTGCCCTGGCGACGCACAACGCCCTTGCCGATCTCGATCGGTTCCAGATCGTTCTCGATAACGGCATTCGGGCCAGTACCGCGAGGGTAACGGACTGCGGCCGGGCCTTCATGCAGGTAGCCGGTGCTGAGCATCTTGCGCAGTTCGTTTTCGTCGCTCGGTGTCATCACCACGATGCCGGGAATGCAGCGCAGGTAGGACAGGTCGAAGCTGCCAGCGTGAGTCGGGCCGTCTTCGCCCACCAGTCCGGCGCGGTCGATGGCGAACAGCACGTCGAGGTTCTGAACGGCCACGTCATGCACCAGTTGGTCATAACCGCGCTGCAGGAACGTGGAGTAGATCGCCACCACCGGCTTGCTGCCTTCGCAGGCCATACCCGCCGCCAGCGTGACGGCATGTTGCTCGGCAATGGCAACGTCGAAGTAGCGGTCCGGGAAGCGCTCGCTGAACGCCACCAGATCGGAACCTTCCTTCATGGCTGGGGTAATGCCCACCAGCCGTGAGTCAGCCTTGGCCATGTCGCACAGCCACTGGCCGAACACACCGGAATACTTCGGCCCGCTGGCTTTTTTCGGCGCGGCAGGCGCATTCAGCGGATCGAGCTTGGTGATGGCGTGGTAGCCGATGGGGTCGACTTCGGCTGGTGCGAAGCCTTTGCCTTTCTTGGTCACGACATGCAGGAACTGCGGCCCTTTGAGGTCACGCATGTTACGCAGGGTGGCGATCAGGGTTGGCAGGTCATGGCCATCGATCGGGCCGATGTAGTTCCAGCCCAACTCTTCGAACAGCGTGCCGGGCACCAGCATGCCCTTGGCGTATTCTTCGGTACGGCGGGCGATCTCCCAGGCTCCGGGCAAGCGCGACAGCACTTTCTTGCTGCCTTCACGCATGCTGGCGTAAGTGCGGCTGGAAAGGATCTTGGCCAGATAGTTCGACAGACCGCCGACGTTGCGCGAGATCGACATGTCGTTGTCGTTGAGGATCACCAGCATGTTGGCCGCGACTTCCGGCGCGTGGTTCAGCGCCTCGAAGGCCATGCCGGCTGTCAGCGCGCCATCACCGATCACGGCGATGGACTTGCGATCGCTGCCTTGCAGGCGGGCGGCGATTGCCATGCCCAATGCAGCGCTGATGGACGTGCTGGAGTGGCCGACGCCAAAGGTGTCGTATTCGCTTTCGCTGCGACGGGGGAACGCGGCAATGCCATCCTTTTGACGCAGGGTCGCCATGCGTTTGCGACGACCGGTGAGGATCTTGTGCGGATAGGCCTGATGACCGACATCCCAGACCAGGCGGTCATCCGGGGTATCGAACACGTAATGCAGTGCGATGGTCAGCTCGATGACGCCAAGGCCTGCACCGAAATGCCCGCCGGTCTGACCGACGGAGTAGAGCAGCTCCAGGCGTAGTTCATCGGCCAGGGTTTCCAGCTCGGCTTCACCCAGACGGCGCAGGCCGTCCGGTGTTTCTGCACGGTCGAGCAACGGCGTAACCGGGCGCTCGCGGGGAATCTCTTTGAACGTCGTGGGCATCAGGCGAATCGTTATAAGTAAAAGAGGCGGCAGTTTACCTTATGCATCGCACGCTGCCCATGAAGTGCATCTGTGGATATGCAGGTATCGTGAGTCAGACCCGATGAAGCGCTGTTGATTCATCAGGTCGCGACGTTCGGTGCCTGCGGTCAGTGGCGGCGTTCGACGATGTAGCGCGCCAGCTCGCGCAAAGGCTCGGCGGCTGCGTCGAAAGGTCGCAGCGCTTCCAGTGCCTGATCCCGAAGCTCCAGCGCATAGGCCTTGGCCGGTTCCAGCCCGAGCAGAGCGGGATAGGTCGGTTTATCACGGGCAATGTCGGCCCCTTGGCGTTTGCCCAGGGTGGCGGTGTCGCTTTCAACGTCGAGAATGTCGTCCTGCACCTGAAAGGCCAGCCCAATCGCCCGGGCGTAGACCTGCAAGGCATCGAGTCGCGGCTGGTCGGCGTGGCCGCTGGCCAGTGCGCCGAGCCGAACGCTGGCTTCGATCAGCGCACCGGTCTTGTGCCTGTGCATGAATTCGAGTGCTGCCTGATCGAGTTTCAAACCGACCGAACCCAGGTCGATGGCTTGCCCGCCGACCATTCCGGCCGGGCCGGCAGCCTTGGCCAGGGCATCGACCATCTGCAGACGGGTTTCGGTATCGCGGGAGGTCAGGCGTGGGTCGAGGAGGGCGGTGAACGCCAGGCTTTGCAGGCCGTCGCCAGCCAGAATCGCGCAGGCTTCATCGAACGCTTTGTGGGTCGTGGGCTGGCCCCGGCGCAGGTCGTCGTCATCCATGGCAGGCAAATCGTCATGCACCAGTGAATAGGCATGGATCAGTTCGACTGCGCAGGCTGCGCCGTTGGCATCTTCGGCAACGCCGCCCAGTGCTTCGCAGGCCGCATAGGCCAGCAGCGGACGTACACGCTTGCCGCCGTTCATCACGCTATAACGCATGGCGGCATACAGGCGGGTCAGCCCCGGGCTCGGGGCTTCAAACAGACCTTCGAGTGCCGCGTTGACGCGAACCTGGCTTTGCGCCTGATAGCTCGCGATCATTCGGCTTGTTCCGCATCGAAGGGTTCTTCGGCCAGCTCGCCATCGCGCTCCAGCAACACTTGCACCTTCTGCTCGGCCTGGGCCAGGGCATTCTGGCAGTCACGTGTCAGGCGCACGCCTTGCTCGAAAGCGGTCAATGAGTCTTCCAACGACAGCTCACCGTTCTCCAGACGCTCTACCAGCGCTTGCAGATCGGTCAGGGATTGTTCGAAATCCAGTGCAGCTTTCTTGCGGGCCATGGCGGCATTCCCGGTGGAGATTAAACCGGCGCGACACTAGCAGAGCCAGGGCCGTGGGGCAAACGCTTGAACGACCGGACTGGCTGACTGTGTGCTTCTGTTTTATCTGTGATCGGCAGGGGATTCGTCAGTTCAGTGCGGCGGCAAATCCGGCCTTCAGGTCCTCGATCAAATCATCCGGGTTTTCCAGACCGATTTGCAGGCGCAGCATCGGCAGTCCCTGCTCCCGCGCGCCATAGTGATCCACCTCGGACACCAGGCTTTCAAATCCGCCCCATGAATAGCCGATGCCAAACAGCTTCAAGGCACTGACGAAGCGGTCCAGTACCTGACGGTCGGATGTCTTGAATTCAAAGCTCAGCAACCCGTTGCAGCCATGGAAATCCCGTTTCCAGAGGGCATGCCCCGGTGTGTCCGGCAGCGCCGGGTACAGAACACGGCCCACTTGCTCATGACCGTGCAGCCATTGAGCGACCTGCATTGCATGACGTTCGTGCATCGCCATTCGTGCTGCGAGACTCCGGGCACCACGCAGGACGAGGTATGCATCGTCGGGGCTGACGGTATTGCCCACGGCGGTGTTCATGGTCTTGAGGGTTTTCCAGTGCGCTTCGGTGGTGCTGACACTGCCCATCATCACGTCCGAGTGCCCGGCGACATATTTGGTCAGGGCCATCAACGAGATATCCGCGCCCAGTTCCAGCGGCTTGAACAGAATCCCCGAACCCCAGGAGTTATCCACAGCCAGCAGCAGGTCATGGGCTTTGCACAACTGCGACAGGGCAGGCAGATCGCACAGGTCGAAGGTCAGCGAGCCGGGGACTTCGGCGTAGATCATGCGCGTATTGGGCTTGATCAGCGATTCCACATTACTGCCGTCGGCGGCGTAGAAGTCGAACTCGATATCGAAGGCTGTGAGCATCGTCCTGGCCAGTCGCCGGACCGGGCCATATACCGCCTCGGTGATCAGAACATGCTGGCCGGGGCGCAGAAAGGCTTGAAACATCTGCGCCACGGCGGCCAGACCGGTTGAATACAGGCACGTGCCGTGTGCGCCCTCCAGTTCAGACACCAGATCCTGTAACGCGAACGCTGTCGGATTGCCATTGGCCGCGTAAGTCAGCGAGCGTTCCGGCCCTACCGTTCTCGCTTCTGCTTCACGCAGGCTCTGCAGGCTGTCGAACAACACCGTGCTCATGCGCACCACGGGCGGATTGACTGAAAGCCCCGGCCCACTGCTGGCGCTACGGCCTGACTGGGACAGCGCCGTCTGGGCAAGAGGGTCTTTGTCTTGTGGCATTGCAGGGCTCCAGACTTCTTTTAATAAAGCAACATAGTGCCTGTTTGATGTGATTTGGGCAGCAGCTTGCTGCTCAATTGGGGGGCCGCCGAATGTGCAGGAGAGCGCTTGCACGCTCCTGCCGTGTCGTTCTGTGTCGGCTCACTTCTCCAGATCCGATGCCTGATGCCGTTCGGCAACCTGATCCGCTTCATCGCCCCAGGTACGATTGACCTTCTGGCCGCGTATGACGGCAGGGCGTGCTGCGATTTCTTCGGTCCAGCGAATCAGGTTCGGGTATTCATGCACGGACAGAAACTCTGCGGCGGAATAAACGCTGTTCTGCACCAGTGCGCCATACCACGGCCAGACGGCGATATCGGCGATGGTGTAAGTGTCACCGGCCAGATAACGGCTTTCTCCCAAACGACGATTCAACACGTCAAGCTGACGCTTGGCCTCCATCGCGAAGCGGTTGATGGCGTACTCGATCTTCTCCGGCGCGTAGGCATAAAAATGCCCGAACCCGCCACCCAGATACGGCGCCGCCCCCATCTGCCAGAACAGCCAGTTCAGCGTTTCGGTCCTGCCTGCATGATCGGCAGGCAGGAAGCTGGAAAACTTCTCCGCCAGATAAAGCAGGATCGACCCCGACTCGAACACCCGCACCGGCGTCTCCAGGCTCCGATCCAGCAGCGCAGGAATCTTGGAGTTGGGGTTGACCTCGACAAACCCGCTGGAGAACTGCTCGCCCTCGGAAATACGGATCAGCCAGGCATCATATTCCGCACCGCTGTGCCCCAGCGCCAGCAACTCCTCCAGCAGAATCGTAATCTTCACCCCGTTGGGCGTGGCCAGCGAATAAAGCTGCAACGGGTGTTTGCCGACTGGCAGTTCCTTGTCGTGAGTCGGACCGGCAGTGGGGCGGTTGATATTGGCAAAAGTGCCCCCGGATGAGGTCACGTGCTGCCAGACGGCTGGAGGGGTGTAAGGGGGATTGCTCATGAGGGAGCCTCCGTGTGGTTGAGGGACTTCTACTGAGAGCGCTGCTCGTTGTTCGCCCACCATAAGCTTTTTTGCTTTCGGAGTCGGCTCTTCGTAAGCGGATCGTTATCTATCGCTCTGGTTTTTATGAGGGGAGGACAAATTGCTGAGCGATGGGGAATGATGTCTGGTTCAGCCGAATGTTTTGAGTAAGAAGGTTAAAATTCATCTTCTGAAAAATCCTACAAGGGACGCTCAACGCTCTCTCCTATTCCATGAGCTTCAAAACCAATACGTATTCATTACATTCGGTCATCGCTGCGGTAGGATGCGGCCTCCGCAGTTTCATGCAAGGACATCTCAGGAGGTCGCTCTTCCTCTTCGATTGTTCTTGAGGCCATTCTATGAAAAGTCCAGCTTGTGAACAGTCCAGCCACCAGGATCAATATGAGCAAGCATTTAGAAATAGAACTCGGTGATGAGGAAGTCGTCGGCCATTGTGACACCTGTGGTCATGAAACCCGAACCTTTCGGGGATTCGTATACGATCAGGAAGGTGCGTATGCGATCTATCTGTGCACCTACACAGCTTCGCATCCCGAGTCAGGTGTTGAGATGGCCGTGAGTATTGATGGATGGGGAACGGGTGCAGACCCCGCGCTCAAGGAGTGCGTGGCGCTGGAGTGGTATCAGGGGGAAGCCGGACCAGGTTGCCGGGTCCTGGATGCCCCTGATTCGCCGTGGGCCAGTCATGCGATCCTGGGGCGTATGCTACCTCGGGACCAGGCCATGAACGCTGGCAAGGCATCGGAAGCCTTTGCTATTAGCGATGCTGTCTGGCTGAACGACCAACGCCTATCGGCTGCGCTGAACAAGGCATGCGCCGTTTGTGAGTCGTGTGGGGAGATTCATACTGACGAAATGCTTGAACTCACGTTCAAGCGCCCCGACGCAGTCGCGGGAATGACGGTTGAGGAGCGTGCCGAACATGTTCAGGAAACTGACGATATCTGCATCATTCAGGGCAAGCGGTTTTTCTTGCGAGCGACCTTGCCGCTACCTGTACTTGATCGTCCCGAGGCGTACCGTATAGGTATCTGGGTGGAAATAGCACAGGCTGATTTCGAGCGTGTCTACGAATGCTGGGACGACCCCAAGCAGTCCGAGGAACCGTTATTCAGCGTAATGCTTGCGAACCATATCCAGACCCTGCCTGAGACCCTCGGGCTGCGTGCAGAGTTGAGGCTCATCGATCCTCAGACCAGACCCGAAGTCTATGCAGGTGTCAGTGATCACCCATTGAAGCAGGAGCAGAGCACTGGCATCACCCCGCATAGAGCCCATGAGTACACATCGTCGATTACCAGGACGTGTAATTGAACATCATCCGGTGCGCCACTTTTCGGATCAAAGGGAGCGATGGGTGTCACGGCAGCCGTTGGCTTGGCGCATGGCAAGCGGATCCTCTCCTTTCAGGAGCTGATTAGAAATCAAGTGGTAAGGTCTACAGATAGGGCATCATTCAGTACCAAACAGATGACCAATAGTGGATTGTTTCTATGGAATCTGCGGAGATTTCGCTTCGTCGGATTTGGTTGGGCGGCATCGGCCTCATTAATATTGAATCTGCAATATAATGCACTTATACGGCATTTGAAGTGAGTTTTTCTGCACTATATTGCAGATTTTTAGTCTGTGATCTATCCTCGTCTGCACTATATTGCAGGTTCGCACCATGCAGCTCACAATCCAGATCCACGATGAAGGCCAGTGGCGTGATGCTTTTCATCTCACCTTTCGAGAGCCGGCTGAAGGTTTCCTTGGGCCGTGTTCTTATGCGTATGACCGTGATTATATCGTTCGCCACATCTCTGACGTCCTGGCACAGGATGAGTCGGCGGTCAGCTACAACTTCCCGGTAGGTTTTGACGACAATACACTCAAGATCGCGCCAGCATTTCTTCACGATATCTCGCCAGCGGGTGCTGCAAAGAGTTCTTTGATGCGGCGAATAGGCAAAGAAAAGCCCGAACGCTTGGCCGCTGATCTCTTCCTGCTCGGTCGCTGTACGCCAGCGCCAATCGGAAACATGAGAATCAAAGAGTCTGCCGACCTGATTGATCAGTCAGCGCGCCTTGGATTTCCTCGTGATGAGGTGATTGCTCTCAGCACTGAGTTCATCGACTACGCATACGATCAAGGGGCCGCGATTGGCGGTGCCAGTGGGGCGGGCGGTGCTGCGCCAAAGATTCTGATGACGGCAGACAAGACAGGTCTGCTTTACCCGGATGCATCGCTGCCAGATTCGGAGGCGGCTGAGCACTGGTTTATCAAGTTTCCAAGAGGGCAGGCACTGAGCGAAGACGTCGCCATCCTTCGGGCGGAGTACCTGTACTACAAAGCGATTCACCAACTCGGGCTGAATACGGTTTCGCAGGATGGGCTGGCACTTAACGAAGGCCGCAAGCCGAGTCTCTGGATGAAGCGTTTTGATCGTGAAATCTCATCTGCAGGCGTTAAACGTTTCGCGGTGGAGTCCATTTACTCATTGGCCGGTGTTTCAGAGCCTGGGCTTCAAATGAGTCATCTTCAGGTTATCGATATGCTGGTTGGCATCTGGAGATGTGCGGGCCAGGAAGAAGAGATCCCTGATCTGATTTCTGAATACCTCCGCCGCGACTTGCTCAATCAGGTTTTGGGTAACACCGACAATCACGGTCGGAACACATCAATAATCCGTGAGAAGGGCCGTTTCAAACTGGCCCCCATTTATGACCTGGCTCCGATGTCCGTCGATCGCGAAGGGATTATCAGAACGACGCGATGGCCAAAACCGATCGAACTGGCCAACAACATCAATTGGGAGGCCGCCTGTATGAGCCTGGGAGCTTATGTCGATCACGCTCGCTTGTATGAACGCTTGAGAGAGGACGCGAAGCTGTTTCTTCAGTTGCCTGAAATCCTTCAGCCAGATCTTCCAGCGGCAATCTGGAACCACCCCAGCATTCCGCTGGCCAACCTTAAAGCCCGTATGCAAGCCTGGGGCATTCTATGAGTTCAAATGCCGCTATGAGTGACCGGGATTTCAGCGCAATGACAAGAGAGGAACTCATTCGCTCTATTGAAAATATGTTGGGGCATGGCGAAATCTCGATGGGCAAGGCTGTGGAAATGCTCCGGACAATGGTGGCCAGACTGGATCAGCGCACCTTTGCAAAAATGTGCAAAATCTCGATTCGTACCCTGGCGCACATTGAACATGAAGAAGGTAATCAGACCATCAAGTCGATGAACGCTGTCTTCAAGCCGTTTGGTCTTGAACTTTGTCCTGTGAGGGTGAAGCGGGGGCAGTATGTGGGGGGCGTGGGGCGTTAAAAGCTGATTTGTGGATAGCTTTCACACAAGTGTGCCAGCTGATGGGCGTGATTGGTTTTTCATCAGACAATAAAAAGCCGGCTTGTGGCCGGCTTCTCGGGGACGGTCTTGGTTTATTTTTGGTAAACCGCAATCGCCTTCAACAGGTGCGTTCTCAAGGAACGCGAATAAGAGACAAGGTGAACCAGTGTTCGCCTTGTTGGGGCAAGGGCCGCGGGTAGCGGTCGATGCCTAAAGGTGGCGCACAGGATACTGATGTTTTCCGCTGCTGCCCAGTCTTGAAACACATTCTCATGTTGTAAATGCCGGGCTCAGCGCAGGAGCATGGCGTTGCGGCGGCTATTGAGGGTGGACCACCAGAATATCCAGCCCAGGATACGGATGTTTTCCTGCTCGATGTCTTCGGCGCTGAAGAGCTCGTCCGGGTATTCGCTGCTGTTGTGGCTGCGCAGGCGCAGGCCGCCGTTGGGCAGGCGGTAGAGGTAGCGCACGCGCAGGATACCGCCGTGTTCAAGGGCGTACATTTCTCCGTCGATGACCTGAGTCAGGTCGCGGTTGACGCCCAGCAGCGAGCCGTCCTGGATCTTGTCGGCCATGCTGTTGCCGATCATGGCAACGCACAGGGCGCTTTTCGGGTCGATGTTCATGGTTTTCAGCACGTGCATGGGCAAGCGTATCTTTTGCCCCGGCACTTCGGTCAGGACGGTCTTGCCCAGGCTGTGTGCCGGTTCGATTTCCTTGAATATCGGAATTTCCACGTCGCCACGAAGCAGGCTTCGCTCCTGATGGCGTGCCAGCGTGATGTCGCCGCCAGTATTTTCGTTGGCGGAGTCGGTCGGGTGCTTGGGGCCCTCGCCCGTGCGCAGCCAGCGAGCGTTGACGGTCAATAGTTCAGCCACCTCTTCCAGCCGCGCCATGGGAACGCCGCGCTTGAACCAGTTGTTCACGTGCTGTGGCGTGACTTTGCGGTTGGCGGCAAAGTCCGTCGCAGAGAGATGGCACTCCCGCAGGAGGATGCGTAGTCGATCACCTGATGTATTCATGAGGCGAAGTTTACGGTGGGTGTGGGGCCGTTTAAATGAACGAAGTGTTCAAATCCTTCGCTTCCATTATGGGTTGCGACTAGCAGGACTACGTCATTCGGAAGTGTCGTGTAGGGCTATTCCGTAATACGGTTTCAGGCAATGAACGATGTATTTGTGATTGGCGCGAGAAGGCGGCAGTTAACGTATTGTTTATTACGTTCAAGGCCAGAGGTTTGTTTTTATACGGAGGGAAGTGAGTCTGTGAAGAGGGCAAGGCGGGGAAGGGGTTCGGAACACCCGGACAGGTGTTCCGAAAAGAGCGAAACGGATGATCAGCCTTTGTAGGCTTCAACCGATTTCAGGATCTCGGCGCGGGCTGCATCAGCATTGCCCCAACCGTCGATCTTCACCCATTTGCCTTTTTCGAGATCCTTGTAGTTCTCGAAGAAGTGCTTGATCTGCTCCAGCAGCAGGGCTGGCAGGTCGGTGTACTCTTTCACGTCGACGTACAGCTGGGACAGCTTGTCGTGTGGTACAGCGATAACCTTGGCATCGCCACCGCCATCGTCGGTCATGTTCAGGATGCCGACCGGGCGTGCGCGGATGACCGAGCCTGGAGCAACCGGGTAAGGGGTCACGACCAGCACGTCGAGGGGGTCACCGTCGTCAGCCAGGGTGTTAGGGATGAAACCGTAGTTGGCCGGGTAGAACATTGGGGTGGCCATGAAACGGTCAACGAACAGGCAATCGGATTCTTTGTCGATTTCGTACTTGATCGGCGCGTGGTTGGCCGGGATTTCGATAGCGACGTAGATGTCGTTCGGCAGGTCTTTGCCCGCCGGAATCTTGCTGTAGCTCATTGGGCATTGCCCCCATAGTTGACCAGACAGATTTTGGCGCGAACCGCCAAAAAGTGGGCCGGATTATAGGCATATTCTGTGGGTGTTGCCACGCACTGCGTTGGATCAGTGGTGGCTATGATGATGGCCTTTATAGGCCGGATTGTCCTGTTGCAGAGCCTGCAGGCGAGCCAGGGTGTCCTGACGATAGAACGCTTTCAGTTGCTCATAGACCTCAGGGTAAGCGCTGTGCAGCAGGTCGGGCGCGCTGAAAAAGTATTCGCTGGTCACGGCAAAGAATTCGGCCGGGTCTTCGGCGGCATAGGGATCGATGGACGTCTCGGCGTCCGGATCATGGTCCAGTTGCCGATTGAGGCCGTCGTAGGCGCTTTGCATGACCCTGGCCCATTCGGTGACGCGCATGTTGCCGTGCAGCGGCGGCAGCCCGTTGGCATCGCCGTTGAGCATGTCGAGCTTGTGTGCCAGTTCATGAATGACCAGGTTGTAGCCGTCCCAATCACCGCTGGCCATTACCCCCGGCCACGCCAGTATGACCGGACCTTGCTGCCAGGCTTCGCCGCTGTGCTCGCCATCCCACTCATGTTCGATACCGCTGGCGTCGCGGTGCCGTTGAGGGCTGATGAAGTCGTCGGGATACAGGACGATTTCATGAAAGCCCTGATACCAGTTCAGGTCTCCGAGATTGAGCAGTGGCAACTGGGCCTGAGCCGCCAGAAACAGCCGTTGCTCGTCATCCAGTTCTACGCCTGACAGCGGGGTCAGGTGCTTGGCCTGAAGGAAGAAGATGCAGGCCTCGCGCAGCTGTTGATCCTGCGTATCGTCCAGACCGTCCAGAATCGGCAGCCGTTGGCGGATGCGCTGCCACACTTCGGGAGCAACCGGGTACCTGGCCAGCGTGCGCCGTCTGCGCCAGTTGCTGAAGGACCACATGGATCAGCGAACGTCGGCCGAACGGCCCATGCGGCTGCGTATCAGGCCGATGATCATCGGCAGCAGGGAGATCAGGATGATCACCAGCACCAGCAGCGTCAGGTTCTTCTTGATGAACGGCACATTGCCGAAATAGAACCCCAGTGTGACCAGACTGCCAACCCACAGGATCGAGCCCAACACGCTGAAGCCGAGAAAACGCAGGTAATGCATCTTGCCGACGCCGGCGACGAAGGGGGCGAAGGTACGAATGATCGGCAGAAAACGCGCCAGGGTCACGGTCTTGCCGCCATGGCGCTCGTAGAATTCGTGGGTGCGTATCAGGTAATCGCGGCGGAAGATTTTCGAGTTCGGGTTACGGAACAGCTTTTCCCCGACCGTCCGGCCAATGATGTAGTTGGTGCTGTCGCCGATGATGGCAGCCAGCATCAGCAGACCGGCCAGCAGAACCGGGTCCATGCCGCCACCGGCCGACACGGCTCCGGCAATGAACAGCAGCGAGTCGCCCGGCAGGAAGGGCATGACGACCAACCCGGTCTCGCAGAAGATCACCATGAACAGGATGGCGTAGATCCAGGGGCCGTAGTTGGTGACCAGCAGATCGAGGTAGACATCGAGATGAAGGATGAGGTCGAGGGGGTTGAAATCCATTGGAACACCTGAGGCCAGACCCTGGATGCAGGGTGCGTGCGAAAGAAACTACTGTGCGGTACGCGCGGCATTATAGAGGGATAAACAGGGCCGGGAGGGGGGGCAATGGATATTCGCGACTGAAGTCGCTCCTGCACAGCTCACTGTAGGAGCGACTTCAGTCGCGAAAAAACGCAGAAATCAATTGATCGGTAATACGTAGTTCTTGAACTGGGTATCTTCCTTGAATCCGATGGATTCATAGACCTTGTGCGCCACTTCGTTATCGCTGCTGGTGGAGACGCGCATGCGCACGGCGTGGGTTTCCCTGGCCATCTGCTTGGCATGTTTCATCAGGTGATCGGCGACCAGCTGGCGACGGGAGTCTTCGGCCACGTAGATATCATTGAGAATCCACACACGCTTGAGCGACAACGACGAGAAGCTGGGGTAGAGCTGACAGAAGCCCAGCACTTTACTGTCGTCATCCTTGGCCAGTGCCAGGTAGATCACGGACTCATCGCGGCGCAAGCGCTTTTCCAGAAAGTCTCGTGACGAATCCGGGAACGGCAGCTCGCCATAGAACTCGCGGTATTTGATGAATAGCGGGCAGAGCAGGTCCAGATGTTCAAGAGTTGCTTTAATGATCCGCATGATTGGGCCTCAACTTCACTATGGGCGAATGCAGTGTGCTCGGGCGACGTTTCGATGCTGCCGACTGGCTTTAGAAAGCGCAATCTAATGCGGGTCAGCGGTGCCGGCGAGCAGGAAGTTACCCTTGTTATCGGCAGAAACATCTGATTCCACAGTCTTCAACTCGGCCTCGTCCTTGAGGTTGACTCCGGAAACCTGGCGGCGACAGGCTTCACGCATCAAGTACAGCAGGCGATGAGCTGCCATGGCATAACTCAGGCCTTCCAGGCGCACATTGGAGATGCAGTTACGGTGGGCGTCGTTCAGGCCGACCCTGGGCGCATAGGTGAAATATAGACCGAGGCTGTCCGGGGAGCTCAAGCCCGGGCGTTCGCCAATCAGGATGACCACCATTTTCGCGCCGAGCAGCTCGCCGACTTCATCGGCAACGGCGACCCGGCCTTGCTCGACCAGAACCACGGGTGACAGCGTCCAGCCTTCGGCCGTGGCCTGTTCTTCCATGCGGGCCAGAAACGGAACGGTGTGACGGTGGACCGCCAGCGATGACAGGCCGTCGGCGACAACGACAGCCAGATCGACGCCGCCGGGGTGAGCGGCAGCGTATTCCTGCAACTGGCTGACCGACTCTTCGTTCAGGCGGCGTCCCAGGTCGGGGCGTTGCAGGTAGCTGTGGCGGTCTGCGGCGGCACTGTGCACCTGAAGTGTTTCACGGCCCTTGGCGGTGAGCTGCTCGCTCAAGCCCGCATGATCGAAGGGCAGATGCACGGCATCCCGCGCCTGGGCGTGGGCGAACTGAAAGTCCAGTTGGGCCTGTGTCGGCAGACTGGTGCCAGCCCGCCCCAGAGCGATGCGGGCGGGGGTCAGTCGGCGCAACTCCAGCCATGGGTTGGGAAGGGTTTCGTCGGTCATGGTCGGCTTCCTCATGCCAGATGCGCCAGCGCCTGACGGAACGCCGGAGGCAGGTTATCGCCAAAGCGTACATGGCCGTCGGCCTGGGTGAAGATGCCCATTCTTGCCAGCCAGGCCTCGTATTCGGGGGCCGGGCGCAGGCCCAGGCTTTGCCGGGCATACAGCGCATCGTGAAATGACGTGGTCTGGTAATTGAGCATGATGTCGTCGGAGCCGGGAATGCCCATGATGAAGTTGATGCCCGCCACACCCAGCAGCGTCAGCAGCATGTCCATGTCATCCTGATCGGCTTCTGCGTGGTTGGTGTAGCAGATGTCGCAGCCCATGGGCACGCCCAGCAACTTGCCGCAGAAGTGGTCTTCCAGGCCAGCACGAATGATCTGCTTGCCGTTGTACAGGTACTCGGGGCCGATGAAACCGACCACGGTGTTGACCAGGAACGGATTGAAATGCCGGGCCACGGCATAGGCTCGGGTTTCGCATGTCTGTTGATCGACGCCATGGTGGGCGTTGGCCGACAGAGCGCTGCCCTGTCCGGTCTCGAAGTACATCAGGTTCTGCCCGAGCGTGCCTCGGTTGAGGCTCAAGCCGGCCTCATAGCCTTCCTGCAACAGCTTCAGGCTGATACCGAAACTGGCGTTGGCGGCTTCGGTACCGGTAATGGATTGAAAAACCAGATCGACCGGGACACCACGATTGATCACTTCAATCGACGTGGTGACATGGGTCAGCACACAGGATTGGGTCGGGATCTCGTAACGCTGGATGACGGCATCGAGCATTTCCAGCAGGGCGATGATCGAGGAGGTGCTGTCGGTGGCCGGGTTGATGCCGATCATGGCGTCGCCGTTGCCGTACAGCAGACCGTCGAGCACGCTGGCGGCAATCCCGGACGGATCGTCGGTGGGGTGATTGGGTTGCAACCGCGTCGAAAGGCGTCCACGCAGACCGACCGTGTTGCGGAATCGCGTCACCACGCGGATCTTCTGCGCCACCAGTACCAGGTCCTGCACACGCATGATTTTCGAGACCGCCGCGGCCATCTCCGGTGTCAGGCCGGGAGCCAGTTCGCGCAGGCTGGTTTCGTCGGCCTTGTCGCTGAGCAGCCAGTCACGAAAGCCGCCCACGGTCAGGTGGCTGACGGGGGCAAAGGCGACAGGGTCGTGGGTGTCGATGATCAGGCGGGTGACTTCGTCCTGTTCATAAGGAATCAGCGCCTCTTCGAGAAAGTACTTGAGAGGAATATCGGCCAGGGCCATTTGCGCGGCGACACGTTCGCCATCGTTTTGCGCGGCAACGCCTGCCAGGAAGTCCCCGGAGCGTGCAGGACTGGCTTTTGCCATGACGTCCTTGAGGCTGTCGAAGCGATACGTCTGCGCACCGACAGCGTGGGAAAAGCTTGCCATACAGATTCTCCATGACGTCCCGCCGCTGGCGCTGGACGTAGTCTTTCGGTCGAACCGGTGACGTTTCGGTTCAAGCGACTGTGGGAAGCGATGTAAGCAATTAATACTCCATAGTGCAGGGGAGTGCGAATTTGTGGGGTGTGGGGGTGTGATTCTGAGGGCGTTGCTTTAACGCGGGGCGCTGGGTGCCCGGGATTGGTGCGTCGGGTTTTTTCGCGGATGAATCCGCTCCTACACGTGTAGAAGCGAATTCATTCGAGAACCAGAGCTACTTAAAAGAACCCCAACGGATGGGTGTCATAACTCACCAGCAGGTTTTTGGTCTGTTGGTAGTGCTCCAGCGCGACCTTGTGGGTTTCGCGACCGACGCCGGACTTCTTATAGCCACCGAACGCCGCGTGCGCAGGGTACAGGTGATAGCAGTTGGTCCATACACGCCCGGCCTTGATGGCGCGGCCGACGCGGTACGCGCGGTTGATGTCGCGGGTCCACACACCGGCACCCAGGCCGAACTCGGTGTCGTTGGCAATCGCCAGGGCTTCGGCTTCGTCCTTGAAGGTCGCGACGCTGACCACCGGACCGAAGATTTCTTCCTGGAACACGCGCATCTTGTTGTTGCCCTTGAGCAGCGTTGGCTGGATGTAATAACCGGTGGCCAGATCACCTTCCAGTTTTTCCACCTTCCCGCCGGTCAGCAGCTCGGCACCTTCGGCCTGAGCGATTTCGAGGTACGAGAGGATCTTGTCGAACTGCTGCTGCGAAGCCTGTGCGCCGACCATGGTGTCGGTGTCCAGCGGGTCGCCGCGTTTGATCTTCAGGACTTTCTTCATCACCGCTTCCATGAACTGCGGGTAGATGGATTCCTGAACCAGCGCGCGGGAAGGGCAGGTGCAGACTTCGCCCTGGTTGAAGAACGCCAGCACCACGCCTTCGGCGGCTTTCTCGATGAACTCCGGTTCGGCGCTCATGATGTCTTCAAAGAAGATATTGGGCGACTTGCCGCCCAGCTCCACGGTAGACGGAATGATGTTGTCCGCCGCCAGTTTCATGATGTGCGAACCCACGGGCGTGGAGCCGGTGAAGGCGATCTTGGCGATGCGCTTGCTGCTGGCCAGCGCTTCACCCGCTTCGCGGCCATAACCTTGCACGACGTTCAGCACGCCCGGCGGCAACAGATCGCCGATCATCTCGACCAGCACACTGATGCCCAACGGCGTCTGCTCGGCAGGTTTGAGTACGATGCAGTTGCCGGCGGCCAGTGCCGGGGCAAGCTTCCAGGCGGCCATCAGGATCGGGAAGTTCCACGGGATGATCTGACCGACCACGCCTAGAGGCTCATGGATGTGATACGCCACGGTATTGCCGTCGATTTCCGCCGAGCTGCCTTCCTGAGCACGCAGAACACCCGCGAAGTAGCGGAAGTGATCGGCAGCCAGCGGGATGTCGGCATTCAGGGTTTCACGAATCGCCTTGCCGTTGTCCCAGGTTTCGGTGATGGCCAGCTTTTCGAGGTTGGCTTCGATGCGGTCGGCGATCTTGAGCAGAGTGAGCGAGCGCTCCTGCACGGACGTCGTGCCCCAATCGTGGGCCGCTGCGTGAGCAGCATCCAGCGCCTTGTCGATGTCTTCGGCGGTGGAGCGAGGGAATTCTGCGATGGGCTTGCCCGTGATGGGCGATGTATTGGTGAAGTACTGGCCTTTGACGGGGGCGACAAATTCGCCGCCGATGTAATTACCGTAGCGTTCCTTGAAGTTGATAATGGCGCCTTCGGTACCCGGATGTGCGTAACGCATGGTGAAGTCTCCTGATTGTTGTTGTGGGGAGCACTTGTTGGGTCAAACGTTTGTCGAGAGTAATGAAGAGTAGGTCATTTGTGCGGAGTCCGGGCTTGAACTTTAGCCTTAGCCTGCCGGTGCTGTCCCGACAAAGACCGGGTGCCATTTGAGCGCTCCTGAGCTAACCTGCGCGGATGTTATAAGAGGTGGTCATGCATATTCATATCCTTGGTATCTGCGGCACGTTCATGGGTTCGCTGGCGGTGCTCGCCAAAGAGTTGGGCCATCGCGTCACGGGCTCCGACGCCAACGTCTACCCACCGATGAGCACGCAGCTGGAAGCTCAGGGCATTGAGTTGACGCAGGGCTATGATCCCGCGCAACTGGACCCGGCGCCGGACCTGGTGGTGATCGGCAACGCTCTGTCGCGGGGCAACCCGGCAGTCGAATATGTCCTCAACAAAGGTTTGCCTTATGTTTCCGGCCCTCAGTGGCTGGCCGACCATGTCTTGCAGGAGCGCTGGGTGCTGGCGGTCGCCGGTACTCACGGCAAGACCACGACCAGCAGCATGCTGGCCTGGGTGCTGGAGCATGCGGGCATGAGCCCGGGCTTCCTCATTGGTGGTATCCCTCAGAATTTCGCGGTATCGGCTCGCCTGGGCGGCACGCCGTTTTTCGTGGTCGAGGCGGATGAGTACGACAGCGCCTTCTTTGACAAGCGCTCCAAGTTCGTCCACTACCGTCCGCGTACCGCGATCCTCAATAACCTTGAGTTCGACCACGCGGATATCTTCCCGGACCTGCCGGCCATCGAGCGTCAGTTCCACCATCTGGTGCGCACCATTCCGAGCGAAGGCCTGGTGATTCACCCGACGACCGAGCCAGCCTTGCAGCGGGTCATCGACATGGGTTGCTGGACACCGGTGCAAACCACAGGGCAGGGCGGCCAATGGCAGGCTCGCCTGTTGAGCGACGACGGCTCGCGTTTTGAAGTGCTGTTCGACGGTCAGCCTCAAGGCACGGTCGAGTGGGAAATGACCGGGCAGCACAACGTTGCCAACGCCTTGGCCACGCTGGCTGCTGCACGGCATGTGGGCGTTCTGCCTGCACAGGGTGTCGAAGCGCTGAGCGCCTTCAAAAGCGTCAAGCGGCGCATGGAGAAAGTCGCGGAAGTCCGCGGCATCACCATTTATGACGACTTCGCGCACCATCCGACTGCCATTGCCACGACCCTTGACGGTTTACGCAAGAAGGTCGGTGATGCACCTGTCATCGCGATCATCGAGCCACGCTCCAACTCCATGAAGCTCGGCGCACATCGCGACGGTTTGCCTGAAAGCGTGCAGCAGGCCGATCAGGTGGTCTGGTATGCGCCGGCCAATCTGGGCTGGGATCTGGGCGCGACCGCAGCGCAGTGCTCGGTGCCTTCGATTGTCAGCGACTCTCTCGACGGGATCATCGCCCGGGTCAAGAGCCAGGCTCAGCCCGGCACCCATGTGGTGATCATGAGCAACGGCGGCTTTGGCGGCCTGCACGGCAAACTGGCCGAGGCCCTGAAATGAGCGGGCCTGAACGCATCACTCTGGCGATGACCGGTGCATCGGGTGCCCAGTACGGCTTGCGTCTGCTGGACTGTCTGGTGCGTGAGGATCGGGAAGTTCACTTCCTGATCTCCAAGGCGGCGCAACTGGTGATGGCGACTGAAACGGACGTGAGGCTGCCGCCCAAGCCAGCCATGATGCAGGCGTTTCTGACGGAGTACACCGGCGCGACGTCCGGGCAGATTCGTGTCTATGGGCGTGATGACTGGATGTCGCCGGTAGCATCCGGCTCCGGTTCGCCCAGTGCCATGGTGGTGGTGCCGTGTTCGACCGGCACCCTGTCGGCCATTGCCACAGGCGCCTGTAACAACCTGATCGAACGTGCGGCGGATGTCACCCTGAAGGAGCGCCGACAGCTGATTCTGGTGCCGCGTGAAGCACCGTTTTCCAGTATTCACCTGGAGAACATGCTCAAGCTGTCAAACATGGGCGCGGTGATCCTCCCTGCCTCGCCGGGCTTCTATCATCAGCCGCAGACCATCGACGATCTGGTGGATTTCGTGGTGGCACGGATTCTCAACCTGTTGAACATCCCGCAGGACATGCTGCCGCGCTGGGGTGAGCATCATGTGGGGAGTGATGAATAAGGTCCTGTCGATTGCTCTGGCTCTGTCCATGACCGGCTGTGCCACGGTCAGGACACTCGATGCGGCTCAGCCGGGTGCTCCGGTCATTTATGCCGGTACTCGCCTTGATCTGTATGCGATGCAGGGAGGCTGTTGCGAGAAAGACCGGTTCGGTGCCGAGGCGCCTGATTATCCAGCCCTGGACCTGCCGGCCAGCGCCTTGCTCGATACCCTGCTGTTGCCGCTGTCAGTGCTGACTGCGTTGGGGGTCGGGTATCAGGCGCATGGCGGGTTGTGATTTTTTTCGCGAATGAATTCGCTCCCACACGATCGTCGGTAGGAGCGAATTCATTCGCGAAAGCCCCGACTATTATTTCCCCAGCTTACGTAACTCATCCGACTCCACAACCCGCACACCATCCTGTTCTTCCAGTGCCAGTCGCCACAGGGCGCGGGCCAGGCTGCAGGCTTCGATGGCGCCGTACTTGCCGGGAATCAGCTTGGCGATAGGGGCGGCCAGCTGTTCGGCCCAGCGCGTTTCTGCGCGGTTGCCGACGAGAAGTGCCGGGCGGGCGATGGTCAGTTGTGGCCAGCCCTGGGCGCGAAGCGCTTCTTCCATCTCACCTTTGACACGGTTGTAGAACACGCTGGACCTGGCGTCGGCACCGATGGCGCTGATGACCAGCAGATGCCGGGCACCCAGTTCGCGGGCGCGTTGGCCGAAGGCCAGCACCAGGTCCAGATCGATTGCACGGAACGCTTCCTGGGAGCCGGCCTGCTTGATGGTGGTGCCCAGGCAGCAGAAGGCGATATCCACACGGCCGCTGAGTGCGGGCAGGAGGCTGCCCAGTTCACCGACCGGGTTTTCCAGGTGGGGATGCGCGGCCAGTGGGCGACGGGTAGGGGCCAGTACACGGCTGACGGTCGGTTCATTGAGCAGGCGATCCAGCAAGTGTTCGCCTGTGAGTCCGGTGGCTCCTGCAAGCAGGATGTGTTGCGGCGTCAAGTACATGGTGTTTCTCCCTTGATACTGAATAGCCTAGCGGCTAGTGGAGGTCTTCGCTTCCTTGCGATTCAACGTCGTATTCAGCGCTCGTTCGGCCTGGCTCTTGCGCAATTGTTGCCAGCGGGCAATCACCCCCTTGGGTGCCCATATCTGTGGTTCCGAAGCCTCGAAATCATCTTCGATTTCGCGTTGGGCGATATGCGCCCTGGCATCGTTGAAAGCTTGCTGAAGGTCATCGGTTTCGACCAGTGCCTTGGCAAATAGTGCATCGCCGAAGTACGTGAAGTCCGCTTCTTCCGAACAGCCGAACGAGACACGATCGGCTCGCGATGCCGTCATGACCAGCGTTCGATCGTCTTTGAGGGCGGGAATGAATCCACCCGAATAGCAGGAAGAAATCACGATGATCTTGTCGCGGTTCTTCAGCGGTGCCATCGCGGCAGCCAGGGCGTCGGCAGGCAGGTCGGCCAGTGACAGGCGAGGCTGGTCGAGGACCAGTTCATGATCCTGAGTGCCATGGCTGGTCAGGTAAATGAAGACCAGATCTTCAGGGCCGGTGCGTTGCGCGAGGGTCTGGATGGCGCGGTTGATGGTTTCCCGAGTGGCCAGAGGGCGGTCGCTCATGTGGTCGCGGTGATTGACCAGTGTGACCTGCCCGACAGCCCCAAAGCGGGAGGCCAGCAGGTTGTTGACGTAATCGGCTTCGCGCATGAACACGCTTTGCTTGCCATCACCGGCCACGACCAGGCTGTATAGCTCAATGCCGGGTGTCGAGGCAGGCACCGCCGCGAGCGCTTTATCCAGCAATGGACCCTGGGCGAGCAGGCCGGCTTCCAGCGGGTCGGGCAGCAGCTTGCCCTGAGCGTCGCGTATACGTTGTCCGTTGGCCCAGACGCCCCGTTGTTCGGTGCCGTCGGGCAGTGTCAGTACGCCGTTGCCCTGGTAAGTGTCATTGGCGAACTGGCCGGTGTAGCGGCTGCCATCTGCCAGTTGCAGATGACCCTCTCCGGAGAACTGCCAATTGCTGAACTGACCTTGATAGCGGCTGCCGTCGGCTCCGATCAACTCGCCAGCCCCTGAAAACAGGCCTTCCTTGAATTGACCGCTCCAGACATCGCCGTCGCTGTTCTCGTAGCGCCCTTTGCCGTCCAGCTGGTTGTTGTGAAAGCCGCCGATATAGTGATCGCCATCGGTGCTGGAGAAGCTGCCGTTGCCCTGGAGCTGGCCATTGACGAACCGGCCGCTGAACTGATTGCCGCTGGCATCGGTGCGTACCCCTTCGCCGTTGGGTTGCCCCTTGGCGAACTGGCCCTGGAACTGGCTGCCGTCTTCGAGTTCAAGACGTCCTGGTCCGTCGTATTGGCCCGCCTTGAAATGGCCTCTGTAGAGCAGGCCTTTTTCCTGCCAGGTGCCTTCCCCGTCACGGCGTCCCTGCTTGAACGCGCCGACGTAAATGCCACTGCCGGTGGTCAGTTTGCCCTGACCGTGGAACAGGCCATTCTCGAAGGTGCCTTTATAGGTGTCGCCATTGCTGGCATGCCATTCGCCCCGGCCATGGCGCAGGCCGTTCTCGAAGTGACCGGCATACCAACTGCCGTTGGGGTAGTCGATGCGGCCTTCGCCCTGAAGGTGACCATTGACCAGATCGCCACGGTAGCGTCCGCCGTCCGGCAACAGGCCGTCAGGGGGTAAAAGGGATTCGCCATCGCCGCAACCAGCGATCAGGAGGGTCAGAGCCAGAGGAGCGAGCGCGCGCATTTAAGATCCCAAGAGAGTTATTCCGTGACTCTGCTTGAGCAGATGTTCGTGTCACTGACAATGAGGTGGGAGTATGCCGCAGCGAGTAAGCGGGGCGAAACAGTCTGTTACGACTGTTTCGTGTTCCAGGTGTGTTACACGAAGCACAGGGACAGTGGTTCAGCGATGAACGCCGGTTTTTCCTGCCCTTCGATCTCCAGGGTGGTCGTGGCCTTGAGCAGCCATTGCCCCGGTTTCTTCTCCGTGACTTCGGTCAGTTCGACTTTCAGGCGGACCCGGGAATCGACTTTCACCGGCTGAATGAAGCGCACGCTGTCCAGGCCGTAGTTGACCACCATTTTCAGGCCTTCAGGCACGACCAGCAGATCGCCCATCAATTTGGGGATCAGTGACAGGGACAACAGCCCGTGGGCAATGGTGCTGCCAAAAGGGGTTTTTGCGGCCTTGACCGGATCGACATGGATGAACTGGAAATCGCCGGTGGCTTCGGCGAACAGATTGATGCGCTCCTGATCGATAGTCAGCCATTCGGAACATCCCAGTTCCTTGCCAATGTAGTTCTTGAGCTCTGCAGCAGGTACAAAGGGCATGTCACTCTCTCCTTGATCTTTCGGTTGTGTCGCTGTGTGGCGAATCACAAGATCAGCAGAGGGGTGCGGGTTGGTCAAGCGACTCCTCATCTGTGAATACCTGTCCATGACGGCAGACTTCGCATGCTTATAATGGCGCCGTGAATTCGCCGGTCTCATTTATTTTTCTGGAGTGCTCATGCTGCTACGGGGTCTGACATGGCTGGTGCTGTTTCAACTGTTGGGGACGGCGCTCAATCATCTCTTCTTGTCGATACTGCCGGGACCGATCATCGGTCTGGTGTTCCTGATTGCCTACCTGATCTGGCGGGGTGAAGTCAGCGAGCCGGTCAGTGTCGCCGCCAGCAGCCTGCTGCGTTACCTGCCGTTGCTGCTGGTGCCGCCTGCCGTGGGCGTCATGGTGTATGCCGGAGCCATTGCCAAGGATTTCTGGGCCATCTTTGGCACCCTTTCGATTTCACTGATCATTTCGCTGACATTCGTCGGCTGGTTGATGCAGAAACTCATCGAGCGTCAGGCACGCCGTCAGGAGCCGTCATGAACCTGGATTGGCACGGGGCCTGGATGTCCGTGATTCATCATCCCCTGTTCGGTATCGCGGTGACCCTGGCCGCCTATCAGTTGGCGATGGCAGCCTATGAGAAAACCCGCTGGCTGTTTCTGCAGCCGGTGCTGGTCTCCATGGTGGTGGTGATCGTGATCTTGCTGGCGTGTGGCCTGGACTACAGCGAATACCGCAAAAGCACAGAGATCATGAACATCCTGCTGGGGCCTGCCACGGTGGCGCTGGCGGTGCCGCTTTATCTGAATCTGAGGCGGATTCGTCAGTTGTTCTGGCCAACCTTAACTACGCTGGTGATTGGTGGTGTCTTTGCCACAGGCTTGTGTATATCGCTGGGTTGGCTATTGGGAGCCGATCATATGATTCTGATGACCATGGCTCCCAAGTCCGTGACCTCGCCGATTGCCATGCTGGTGGCCGAGCAGATCGGTGGCGTTGCGGCGCTGGCAGCCGTTTTTGTGCTGATTACCGGGGTGTTCGGTGCCATTTTCGGCCCTGGGCTGTTGTCGCTGGCGCGGGTTGATAACCATGCGGCCCGAGGCATGGCGCTGGGGCTTACCGCTCATGCGGTGGGAACATCCATGGCGTTGCAGGAAGGCGAGGAGTCAGGCGCTTTTGCTGCATTGGCAATGAGTCTTATGGGCGTTGCAACGGCGCTGTTCCTGCCGTTGGCAGTGTCGTTGACCGTTTAAAAGGTACTTTTTATGACGCTGCCGCTGTTTCCGCTGAACGCTGTGTTGTTTCCGGGATGTGTGCTCGACCTGCAACTGTTCGAGGCGCGCTACCTGGACATGATTAGCCGCTGCATGAGGCAGGGGGAAGGATTCGGCGTGGTGTGCATCACTCAGGGCAGCGAAGTCGGCATTGCGCCCGGCGGTTATTCGCTGATCGGGTGTGAGGCGCTGGTCAGGGATTTTCAGCAGCAGGACAACGGCCTGCTGGGGATCCGTGTGGTCGGCGGGCGACGTTTCAGGGTCGTCAGCGCGGCGGTACAACGCGATCAACTGCTGCTGGCGGATATTCAATGGCTGGGCGAGCAGCAGGAACGCCCGTTGCAGGATGAAGATGCTGATCTGGTGGCCCTGCTCGAGGCGCTGGGTGAGCACCCGATGGTTGCGTCCCTGAATATGGGGCTGGAAGCCGGTGGCCAGCAGTCGCTGGCCAATCAATTGGCCTACCTGTTGCCCTTCACCGAGCAGGACAAGATCGATCTGCTGGAAATCGACGACCCCGAAGAGCGTCTGGACGCCATTCAGGAATTGCTCGATGAAATGCAGGGTGATTTGCAGACCTGATCTTTTTCGCGAATGAATTCGCTCCTACCGGTGCAGGAGCGAATTCATTCGCGAAGGCATCAATACTGATACCGCAACGTCGCATGCGCCAAGGCATGAACGGCAAATACCCCCAGCAGACCTGTAATGGCCGGCGCGATCAGCCACCAGACTTTGGCCGACATGGCGGGCAGTGGCGTCTGATGCTGGATCAGGGTCAGGCTTGCGGCACAGATACAGAACGCCAGCATCATTCCGGCCAGGATGTCCGTGGGCCAGTGAACGCCCAGATAGACCCGTGACAAGGCAATGGCCAGTGCAGGCACTGCGCCCAGCATGAGCCAAGTCAGGCGCAGGCGAACCGGTTGGCCTCGACCGGCCAGCACGGCCAGGGTCATGAACAGCGCAAAGGCGGCGGAGCTGTGCCCGCTGGGCATGCTGTAGGTGGTCAGCGGATCCACCAGCACATCCGGGCGGACACGACCAAAGAACGATTTGAGTGTTCCGTTCGCCACGGCAGTGCCCAGCGTCGTGGCGAGGGCGAAGGCAGCATGACGCCATTGTCTGGCTATCAGCAAGACAATGATCAGCAACGCAGCGGCCAGCAACTGGGCCTTGAAGTCACCAATGCTGGTGACCAGCAGGACGATATTCTGCGCGGTCGCGCTGCGATGCTCCTGCACCAGCGTCATCAGACCCTGATCGAAATGGTTCAGGTACGGCCAGCCAATCAACAACGCTGCCAGCATGATCATGCTCAACGCTGCAATCACCTTGGTTGCATGACGTTGCTTGCGGATGCTGCTTTGAATGCTCAAACCGAACAGAAGAGCCAGGCCTGCGCCGATGAAGGCGGCTTCGGTCCAGAACCCCTCGGGCAGTGGCAGACGAATCGCCGCCCCCGCCGCCCAGCCCGGCATCAGGTAAACGATCGACCAGCCCGCTGCGGCCACCACACTCACGGCGGCAAAGCGCGGGAACGGCATGTCGAACATGCCGGCAATCATGGGCAGCATCGGGCGCAACGGACCGATGAAACGCCCGACCAGCAGGCTGGCGATGCCGTAACGGTGGAAATAGGCTTCGGCTCCTGTCAGCCATTCCGGATGCTGGCGCAGGCCCGGCAAGCGGCGAATGTTCTGATGGAAACGCCTGCCGAGAAAGTACGACACGGCATCACCCAGCAGACCGCCGAGGAAACCCAGCAGCAAAACCTCGCTCAAGGGCAATATGCCGCTACCCGCCAGGGCTGCAATGGCGAACATCAGAACGGTGCCCGGCACGATGATCCCGGCAATGGCGACGCACTCGATGAAGGCCACCACGAATATCGCAATCGCAACCCACGAAGGGTTTGCGGTCAGCCAGCCGGTAATGCCGTCGAGCAGTTCGCCCATGGATCAGTTTCCTTGAGGAATGAAAAGATAGTCGCGGCCTTCGACCTGACCGCGTCGTAGAGGGTTCCGCGTGCAGAAGCGTGCGTAATCGGCCTCCACGAAGCGGTACATCAGGTGTTCGTCGCGGCCTTTGGGGATGCCCAGGCGCGAGGTCTGGATGATGCGCTCCGGCCTTTGGCCGATGTCTTCGACCAGCAGCCTGTCGGGGTCGAAACGTCGGGCATCCCATTCGGGGACCTTCAGGCCCAGAGCCCGGCACAGCAGGGTCTGGCCTGCGCACAGGCGCTCCGGTGCCCGAAGGTTGCCGCTGGCATCGGGATTGTTCAGTTGCATCCGGGCCAGTGCGTTGGCATCGCTGAGCTCATCGACCCAGGCAAAACCGGATTTGATCAGCACCGCATTGCCGGGGCCTTCGGCACTGAAGTTCAGCGAATCTCCGCCACGGGCGTAATACATGTAGATATGCCCACCGTCCAGAAACAGCGCCTTGCGCTTTTCGGTATAGCCCAATGAGGCATGGCTGCCTTTTTCGGCACAGTAATAGGCTTCGGTTTCAATGATGCGAGCGGCCAGCCACAGTTCGCCGACCTTGTGCCGGATGACCTTGCCCAGCAGGTCGCGGGCCAAGACCTGGGCATCTCGATGAAAAAAACTGTCGGAAAGCGCAACAGGCATGGACGAATACACGAAGTGAGAGGGCGCAGATCATAACAAGCACTGTCTGAAATGCAGCTGAATGTAGCGGGATGAGTCACTTTGTTGTTTCTGGAAATGACAGAGTCGCCGGTTCTTCGGGGCGTATCCGGGTTTAAGGACCGTTTGCTGGCGAAATGAAGGCTGTGACACCCGTTTTTGCACGGTTATCGACCATCCGCCTGTCTGCGCTGTCGTTCGTGCGGCGCGACAGCTATAATCGGCCGCTTTCCTCTCTGCCAAGACCTCTGAGACCATGACTGAGTCCGTTCTTGACTACATGACCCGCCTGGGTCGCGCCGCCCGCGAAGCTTCGCGCGTGATCGGTCGTGCCAGCACCGCGCAGAAAAACCGCGCCCTGCAGGCCATTGCCGCCGCCCTGGACGAAGCCCGCGCCGAGTTGTCCGCCGCCAACGAGCTTGACCTGAATGCCGGTCGTGCCAATGGCCTGGCCCCCGCCATGCTTGAGCGCCTGGCCCTGACCCCCGCACGTATAGACAGCATGATCGTCGGGCTGCGTCAGGTTGCCAGTCTGCCGGACCCGGTCGGTGCGATCCGCGACATGAGCTACCGTCCTTCGGGTATCCAGGTCGGCAAGATGCGTGTACCGCTGGGCGTGGTCGGCATCATCTACGAGTCGCGTCCGAACGTGACCATCGATGCGGCGAGCCTGTGCCTGAAGTCCGGGAACGCGACCATTCTGCGTGGCGGGTCGGAAGCCATTCATTCCAACCGGGCCGTGGCCGCCTGCATTCAGCGTGGTCTGGCCGAGTCCGGTCTGCCTGCCGGTGTGGTGCAGGTCGTCGAGACGACCGATCGTGACGCCGTGGGCGCGCTGATCACCATGCCCGAGTACGTGGATGTCATCGTCCCGCGGGGTGGCAAGGGGCTGGTCGAACGTGTCAGCCGTGATGCCCGTGTACCGGTCATCAAGCACCTGGACGGCATCTGCCACGTTTATGTGGCTGCCGACGCCGATCTGGTGAAGGCGCAGAACATTGCCTTCAATGCCAAGACCTATCGTTACGGTATCTGCGGCTCGATGGAAACCTTGCTGGTGGATCAGGCCGTGGCTGCCGAATTCCTGCCGGCCATGGCGGCCCGTTTTCATGAAAAGGGCGTGGAGTTGCGCGGCTGTGAACGCACCCGCGAACTGATCGACGCGATCCCAGCCACCGAAGAAGACTGGCATACCGAGTACCTGGCGGCGATTCTGTCGATTCGTGTGGTCGCGGGTCTGGATGAGGCCATCGAGCACATCAACCACTATGGCTCGCATCACAGCGATGCCATCGTTTCCGAGCATCAGGGCCTGATTCGCCGCTTCATGGCGGAAGTCGATTCCAGCTCGGTCATGATCAACGCGCCGACCTGCTTCGCGGATGGCTTTGAATACGGTCTGGGTGCCGAGATCGGCATTTCTACTGATAAGCTGCATGCCCGCGGCCCTGTCGGCCTGGAAGGCCTGACCTGCGAGAAGTACATCGTGATCGGTGACGGTCAATTGCGCGGCCAGGAGCCAGCCTGACTTGAGCGAGCCCGTAGCAGCCTTGCCCAGACGTATCGGCATGCTGGGGGGAACGTTCGACCCGGTACATATCGGTCATTTGCGCGGCGCACTGGAAGTGGCCGAGCAGCTTGAACTCGATGAGTTGCGCCTGACGCCCAGCGCCAGGCCTCCGCATCGCGACATGCCGAGCGTGACGGCGCAGGATCGTCTGGCGATGGTCCAGTGCGCGGTTGTCGGTGTGTCGCCCCTGACGGTGGATGACCGTGAGCTGAAACGGGACAAGCCGTCTTACACCATCGACACTCTGGAATCGATGCGAGCCGAACTGGCGGCCCAGGACCAGCTGTTTCTGCTATTGGGATGGGACGCCTTTTGCGGATTGCCAGGCTGGCACCGATGGGAAGAATTGCTGGAGCACTGCCATATCGTGGTGCTGCAACGCCCGGACGCCGACAGCGAGCCGCCCGATGCCCTGCGCAATCTGCTGGCGGCACGTGCAGTCAGCGATCCCAAGGCCCTGAAAGGGCCGGGTGGACACATTACATTCGTCTGGCAGACGCCGCTGTCGGTGTCTGCCTCCCAGATCCGTCAACTGCTGGCCAGCAGTAAGTCGGTACGTTTTCTGGTGCCAGACGCGGTACTGGCCTATATCGATGTGCACGGGCTTTACCGTGCGCCGAACACTGATGGGGCGCTCTGAAACTGCTTTTATCAATAAGCGTTTGAGCGTTTCCACATTTATGAGCTGAATGAGTTTTTTATGACAAAGCAGAAAATGAGTAGTGAAGAAGTCGTAGCGCTGGCAACGGCTGCACTGGAAGACGTCAAGGGTTCGGACATCCTGACCATCGACGTTCGCGACAAGACCAGCATTGCCGATTACATGCTGATCTGCACCGGTACTTCCAACCGCCAGCTCAACGCGCTGGTCGATAACGTTCGCGAGAAGGTCAAGGCTGCTGGCCTGATGCCTCTGAGCGAAGAAGGCAAGGGCGACAGCGACTGGGTTCTGCTGGACCTGGGCGATGTCGTGGTTCACGTCATGACCGCTGCTGCACGCCAGTTCTATGACCTGGAGCGTCTGTGGCAAGGTGCCGAGCAAAGCCGTGCAGCCAGCGCTGCGCACCACACTCCGGGTCACGAATAAGGCATCGCTGTGCGTCTGCGTCTGATCGCTGTCGGTTCGCGCATGCCCAAGTGGGTGGAAGAAGGCTGGCATGAGTATGCCAAGCGTCTTCCTTCCGAGCTGGCGCTTGAACTCGTGGAAATTCCGCTCAATACCCGTGGCAAGAATGCCGACGTGGCGCGTCTGATCCGTCAGGAAGGCGAAGCCATGCTGGCCAAGGTGCAGCCGGGGGAGCGGATCGTCACGCTTGAAGTTCAGGGCAAGCCCTGGAGTACCGAGCAACTGGCGAGCGAGCTTGATCGCTGGCGCCTGGACTCGCGCACGGTCAACCTCATGGTCGGAGGCCCCGAAGGGCTTGCTCCCGAGGTGTGTGCACGTAGCGAGCAACGCTGGTCGCTGTCACCACTGACCTTGCCGCATCCGCTGGTGCGCATCCTGATCGGTGAGCAGATCTATCGCGCCTGGACCGTGCTGTCCGGGCACCCTTATCACAAGTAGCATTGCCTTTACTGTGAACACGCCCTAGATGCCTCAGCCGATCCGCCTAAAAGACCATGAAAAGGACGCACGTCTGGTGCGCAGCAGGGTCGTGTTCGGGGCCGTGGCCGTCATGTTGCTGGTGTGCGTCCTGATTGCGCGCCTGTATTTCCTGCAGGTCATTCAGTACGACTATCACTCGACACTGTCGGAAAACAACCGGGTTCACGTTCAGCCGATTCCGCCAAGCCGCGGCCTGATCTTCGACCGTAACGGGGTTGTGGTCGCCGATAACCGGCCAAGCTTCAGCCTCAGCGTGACCCGCGAGCGTTCAGGCGAGTGGGCCAAGGTGCTCGACACCATTGTCGAAGTGCTGCAGCTCACGCCCGATGACCGCATCATCTTCGAGAAACGCATGAAGCAGGGGCGGCGGCCTTTCGAGCCGGTGCCGATCCTGTTCGAGCTGACTGAAGAGCAGATTGCCCTGATTGCCGTGAACCAGTTCCGCCTGCCAGGCGTCGAGGTGGTGGCGCAGCTGGTGCGGCATTACCCGCAGGGGCCGCATTTTGCGCACTCGGTCGGCTACATGGGGCGGATCAACGAGAAAGAGCTCAAGGGCCTGGATCCGGTCAATTACAGCGGTACGCACCATATCGGCAAGACGGGTATCGAGCGTTTCTACGAAGACGAGCTGCATGGTCAGGTCGGCTATGAAGAAGTCGAAACCAATGCCCGTGGCCGTGTGCTACGTGTGCTCAAGCGCACCGACCCGATTCCCGGCAAGGACATCGTCCTGAGCCTGGACATCAATCTTCAGGAGGCGGCCGAAGCTGCACTGGGCGGGCGTCGTGGCGCGGTCGTGGCGCTGGACCCGAACACGGGCGAGGTGCTGGCGATGGTCAGTGCGCCAAGCTTCGACCCGAATCTGTTCGTCACGGGCATCAGTTTCAAGGCTTACGCCGAACTGCGTGATTCCATCGACCGGCCTCTGTTCAACCGTATTCTGCGTGGCCTCTATCCGCCGGGCTCGACGATCAAGCCTGCCGTGGCGATTGCCGGCCTGGATGCGGGGGTGGTGACACCTGGGTCACGGGTTTTCGACCCCGGTTATTACCAGTTGCCGAACTATGACCACAAATATCGTAACTGGAACCGGACCGGCGATGGCTGGGTGGATCTGGATGTCGCGATCATGCGTTCAAATGACACCTATTTCTACGATCTTGCACATAAACTCGGCATCGATCGATTGTCCGGCTACATGAACAAGTTCGGTCTGGGGCAGAAAGTGTCGCTGGACATGTTCGAGGAGTCTCCCGGCCTGATGCCGTCCCGTGACTGGAAGCGTGCGACCCGGCGTCAGGCGTGGTTCCCCGGAGAGACGCTGATTCTCGGGATCGGGCAGGGCTATATGCAGGCCACGCCGCTGCAACTGGCTCAGGCCACTGCGCTGGTGGCCAACAAGGGCAAGTGGAACCGGCCGCATCTGGCCAAGAGCATCGAAGGCAAGCCTCCGGTGGATGATAATCCGATGCCGGATATTATCCTGCGCGACCCGGCCAACTGGGCACGGGTCAACCACGGCATGCAGGAAGTGATGCACGGTGCGCGAGGTACGGCGCGCAAGGCTTCCATCGGGGCCCAGTACCGGATCGCCGGTAAAAGCGGTACCGCACAGGTTGTGGCCATCAAGCAGGGAGAGAAGTACGACCGTACCAAGGTCCAGGAGCGCCATCGCGACCACGCCCTGTTCGTGGGCTTTGCTCCGGCCGACAACCCCAAGATCGTTGTGGCTGTGATGGTGGAGAACGGTGAATCCGGCTCTGGCGTCGCGGCTCCCGTGGTTCGTCAGGTCATGGATGCCTGGCTGCTCGACCAGAATGGTGTACTCAAGCCTGAGTATGCCGGCTCCCTGAATCCGGAGGCTGCGGCCCGTGAAGAGTAATTTCGACCGCATCCTTTCCAGCGAAGATGTGATGCGTCGCCGTGCGACATTCCTGCAGCGCATCCATATCGACGGCCCCTTGCTGGTCATTCTGCTGACCTTGGCCGCCGGTAGCCTGTTCGTTCTGTATTCGGCCAGCGGCAAGAACTGGGACCTGCTGATCAAACAGGCCAGCTCCTTTGGTATCGGTTTGACGGCGATGGTCATCATCGCTCAGTTCGAGCCGCGTTTCATGGCCCGCTGGGTACCAGTCATGTACGTCATGGGCGTGCTGTTGCTGGTGGTGGTGGACGTGATGGGCCACAACGCCATGGGAGCAACCCGCTGGATCAACATACCGGGGGTCATCCGCTTCCAGCCCTCGGAGTTCCTGAAGATCATCATGCCGGCGACCATCGCCTGGTACCTGTCCAAGCGCACCTTGCCGCCACAGCTCAAACATGTGGCGGTCAGCCTCGGGTTGATCGGTATTCCGTTTGTGCTGATCGTGCGCCAGCCGGATCTGGGAACTTCCCTGCTGATCCTGGCCTCCGGTGCTTTCGTGCTGTTCATGGCCGGGCTGCGCTGGCGCTGGATCATCAGCGTGCTGGCTGCTGCCGTGCCGGCGGCTGTCGCCATGTGGTTCTTCTTCATGCACGACTATCAGAAGCAGCGTGTATTGACCTTCCTCGACCCTGAAAGCGACCCGCTGGGCACCGGCTGGAACATCATCCAGTCCAAGGCGGCCATCGGGTCGGGCGGTGTCTTCGGGAAAGGCTGGTTGCTGGGTACTCAGTCGCACCTGGACTTCCTGCCCGAAAGCCACACGGACTTCATCATTGCCGTACTGGGCGAAGAGTTCGGGCTGGTCGGCATCTGTGCGTTGCTGGTCATTTACCTGCTGCTGATCGGACGTGGCCTGGTCATCACGGCTCAGGCCCAGACCCTGTTCGGCAAGTTGCTGGCCGGGGCGCTGACCATGACATTTTTTGTTTACGTTTTCGTCAACATCGGTATGGTCAGTGGCCTGTTGCCGGTTGTGGGGGTGCCATTGCCTTTCATTAGCTATGGCGGAACTTCGCTCGTGACGCTGCTGTCAGCGTTTGGGGTTTTGATGTCGATCCATACACATCGCAAATGGATCGCTCAGGTTTGATTAAGGTGAAGAATTCAATGCAGGTAGTGCGCAACTGGGCTCGATATGCTCCGGTGGTCGGTCTGGTGAGCCTCCTGGGTTCCGTGCAGGAGTCCATCGCAGGCGACTACGAAGGCTCTCCCCAGGTGGCCGAGTTCGTAGGTGAAATGACGCGTGAGTACGGTTTTGCCGGCGAACAGCTGATGAACGTGTTTCGCGAGGTCGAGCGCAAGCAACCCATCCTCGATGCCATTTCCCGTCCTGCCGAGCGGGTCAAGCAATGGAAGGAATATCGCCCGATGTTCATTACCGATGCCCGCATTGCGCGTGGCGTCGACTTCTGGCGTCAGCATGAGGCGGCCCTGGCCCGTGCAGAGCAGGAATATGGCGTGCCTGCGCAGATCATCGTTTCGATCATTGGCGTGGAAACCTTCTTCGGGCGCAACACCGGCAACTACCGGGTGATCGATGCGTTGTCCACACTGGGCTTCGACTATCCGCCCCGGGCACCCTTTTTCCGCAAGGAACTGCGCGAGTTCCTGCTACTGGCGCGTGAGCAACAACTCGACCCGCTGACCCTCAAGGGTTCTTATGCCGGTGCAATGGGGCTGCCGCAGTTCATGCCGAGCAGCTTTCGTGCCTATGCCGTGGATTTCGACGGCGATGGGCACATCAATATCTGGACCGACCCGGACGATGCGATCGGCAGTGTTGCCAGCTATTTCAAACGTCATGGATGGGTGGCCGGGCAGCGTGTCGTCAGCCTTGCGACCGCCCGCGGCAGTCGTGTCGATGAAGGTTTGAGCCCTGCTCTGGACCCGGTCATGTCGGTTGGGGAGTTGCGAGGCCTGGGCTGGGCGAGTCATGATGCGCTGCGTGATGACCTTCCGGTCACTGCATTTCGCCTTGAAGGCGAGCAGGGCCCCGAATACTGGATGGGGTTGAACAACTTTTATGTAATCACGCGTTATAACCGCAGTGTGATGTACGCCATGGCCGTGTATCAGCTGTCTGAATCGTTGGTTAAAGCTCGAGGCGTGAAGTAATGCGGCCATTGCCGACTCGTACACCTTTGAAATTGCTGGCCTATGCGGGGCTGGCATTGCTCATGGCCAGTTGCTCTTCCACTTCGCGCTCTCCGCAGCAGGGCGGTTCGATCGTGCGCTCTGCACCGGGGCTGGATATCAACCGTGCGCACAAGGACGGGGCTCCCTGGTGGGATGTCGATGTCTCGCGCATTCCCGATGCCACGCCAACCGTGCATACCGGTCCCTACAAGGCCAACCCTTATACGGTGCTGGGCAAGACCTATTTCCCGATGAGCGAATCCAAGCGCTACGTCGCTTCGGGGACGGCGTCCTGGTATGGCACCAAGTTTCATGGTCAGAACACCGCCAACGGCGAGGTCTATGACCTGTATGGCATGAGCGCCGCTCACAAGACCCTGCCGCTGCCCAGTTACGTGCGGGTGACCAACCTGGACAACAACCGCAGCGTGATTCTGCGCGTCAACGACCGGGGGCCGTTCTACTCCGACCGGATCATCGACCTGTCCTATGCGGCCGCTAAGAAGCTCGGCTATGCCGAAACCGGTACGGCGCGGGTCAAGGTCGAAGGGATCGATCCGCAGGAATGGTGGGCGCAACGCGGGCGTCCGGCTCCCCTGGCGCTTGACCAGCCGCAGGTTGTCGCTCAGGCGGCGACGCCGGCTTTTACAGCTTCCACCGGTACGGTCGAACAATACACTCCACCCCCTCAACAGCATGCTTCGCCTGCCGTGCCTGTACAGGTTGAGGCAAAAAAAAACGTTTCAGGACAAGCCTCTGGGCTGTTTCTCCAGGTCGGAGCCTTCGCGAATCCGGACGCTGCCGAGCTCCTGAGATCGAAACTGAGCGGGATGGTCAGGGCACCGGTTTTCGTGAGCTCGATAGCCCGCAATCAACAGACGCTCTATCGGGTCCGGATGGGGCCGATAGGCACGCAGGGTGAAGCCCAGCAATTGCAGGATAGTGTCAGATCGGCCAATCTTGGCCAGCCCAGCCTGGTGACACTGGATTAGTTGTATCGAATAAACAGTCGTTCTTGGCCGGTATGAAGAACGATGCACAGGCCCCCGCAATGCGGACTTGCCGTCAGAGCAAGAGTTGCAGGGCCTGTTCGCAGGATCGTGTGTCGAACAGGCGATCCTGTCAGCCAGGGCTGTAGCCTGGCGTCACGAGCCGGAATGAAGCGTACTCGCTTTACCGGTCTGTTCAGCTTTGCCCGCAAGGGCATGTTTGCCCATTAGCAATTTCGAGAGACGGATGAACATCACCACCTTTGCAAAACGTTTGTGCCTGCTTGTGCCACTGATTATCGCTCCGGCTGCCTGGGCCGCAGAACAGATGACACCTGCTGCGCCGCAACTGGCCGCCAAGTCCTACGTGCTGATGGATGCCAGCAGCGGCAACGTCCTGGTCGAGAACAACGGTGACCAGCGCCTGGCACCGGCGAGCCTGACCAAGCTGATGACCGCCTACATCGCGACCCTGGAAATCCGTCGCGGCCAGATCGGCGAGAACGATCCGGTCACCGTCAGCGAAAACGCCTGGCGTACGGGCGGTTCGCGGATGTTCATCAAGGTGGGCAGCCAGGTGACGGTCAGCGATCTGCTGCACGGCATCATCATCCAGTCGGGTAACGACGCCAGTGTTGCCGTGGCCGAGCATATCGCCGGCAGCGAAGACGCGTTCGCCGACATGATGAACAAGACGGCTGGCGACCTGGGCATGACCAACAGCCACTTCATGAACCCGACCGGCCTGCCGAACCCTGAGCACTATTCGTCCGCTCACGACATGGCCAAGCTGGCTCGCGCCATCATCCATGAAGACCCTGCTCACTATGCGATCTACTCGCAGAAAGAGTTCTTCTGGAACGGCATCAAACAGCCTAACCGCAACCTGCTGCTGTGGCGCGACAAGACGGTCGATGGCCTGAAAACCGGTCACACCGAAGAAGCTGGCTACTGCATGGTGTCCTCGGCCGTTCGTGATGGCATGCGTCTGATTGCAGTGGTGTTCGGCACCAACAGCGAGCAGGCCCGTGCTGCCGAAACCCAGAAGCTGCTGACCTATGGTTTCCGCTTCTTTGAAACCCAGAACTTCTATCAGAAAGGCACCGAGCTGGCTCAGGCCTCTGTCTGGAAGGGCTCAGCCCGTCAGGTCAAGGCCGGCCTGGCTGAAGACCTGAGCTTGACCATGCCCAAGGGCGACATGAAAAAGCTCAGCGCGAGCATGACCATGAACCCGCAACTGGTTGCGCCGATTGCCAAGGGTGACGTGATCGGTAAGGTCGAAGTGAAGAAGGACGATCAGGTTGTGCATACTGCCAACCTCATCGCGCTGGAAGCCGTCGAGGAAGGTGGTATTTTCCGCCGCGTGTGGGATAGCATTCGCCTGTTCTTCTACGGCTTGTTCAGCTGACCTTATTTGTAATCAATGCCGACCTTCTCGCGGCCTGCTTTCTGAGCAGGCCGCGTGTCCGTCGTCACGGCTTGTGAGACCTTTACTGCCATGACCGATACCGACGTCAAGTCGCACAAAATCGAATTTCCCTGCGATGACTACCCGATCAAGGTGATCGGTGACACCAGCGTGGGCTTCACTGCCGCCGTGATCGAGATTCTTGGCAAGTACGCCAAGGTCGATGTATCCACGCTCGCCGAGCGTCAGAGCAGCAACGGCAAATACACCACTGTACAACTGCACATCGTCGCCACCGGCGAAGACCAGTTGCGCGATATCAATAGTGCTCTGCGCGCTACGGGTGTCGTGCACATGGTGCTCTGATGGCTGACACTCTGGGTTTTCGTGATCTTGGATTGATCGATTACGAACGAGCCTGGCATGCCATGCAGCGTTTCACCGATGGACGTGGCCGCGATACCGCCGACGAAGTCTGGCTGGTGCAGCACCCACCGGTCTTTACCCAGGGACAGTCCGGCAAGGCAGAGCATTTGCTGGTGCCGGGCAATATTCCTGTCGTACAGGTCGATCGTGGCGGCCAAGTGACCTATCATGGCCCCGGCCAGCTGGTTGCCTATCTGTTGCTCGATGTCAGGCGCCTGGGTTTTGGGGTTCGCGATCTGGTCACCCGGATCGAAAACACCCTCATTGCCCTGCTGGGCAGTTACGGGGTGACGGCGGCGGCCAAGGCCGATGCCCCCGGCGTATATGTCGAGGGTGCGAAAATCGCGTCCCTTGGCCTGCGCATTCGTAACGGTTGTTCATTCCATGGGCTGGCGTTGAACGTCGACATGGACCTGGAGCCGTTCCGCCGGATCAACCCCTGTGGATATGCCGGGCTGGCAATGACCCAGTTGCGCGATCACACAGGGAAGATGGAATTTTCCGAGGTAAGTGCCCGGCTGCGTGCGCAGCTCGTCAAACACCTCGACTATGCTGAGCAGGCGACCCTTACGGGCGGAATAGAATGATATGACTGACACCGTGCAAACCCTGATCCCGACGCTTGATGTTTCCGAGCGCGCACCCCGTCCGAAAGTCGAAGCAGGCGTGAAGCTGCGCGGTGCCGAAAAAGTCGCACGCATCCCGGTCAAGATCATCCCGACGGTCGAGTTGCCCAAGAAACCTGACTGGATTCGCGTGCGGATCCCGGTTTCTCCCGAGGTCGACCGTATCAAGCAGTTACTGCGCAAACACAAGCTGCACAGCGTTTGTGAAGAGGCCTCCTGCCCGAACCTGGGCGAGTGCTTCTCCGGCGGTACCGCCACCTTCATGATCATGGGTGATATCTGCACCCGTCGCTGCCCGTTCTGTGACGTTGGCCATGGCCGTCCGAAACCACTGGATGTGGATGAGCCGAAGAACCTGGCCGTTGCCATCGCCGACCTGCGCCTCAAGTACGTCGTGATTACCTCGGTTGACCGGGACGACCTGCGTGACGGCGGTGCCCAGCACTTCGCCGACTGCATTCGTGAAATCCGTGCCCTGTCCCCTAATGTCCAGCTTGAAACACTGGTGCCGGACTACCGTGGCCGTATGGATGTTGCGCTGGAAATCACCGCTGCCGAGCCGCCGGATGTGTTCAACCACAACCTGGAAACCGTGCCGCGCCTCTACAAGGCTGCGCGTCCGGGTTCGGACTATCAGTGGTCGCTGACCCTGTTGCAACGCTTCAAGCAGATGGTGCCGCATGTACCGACCAAATCCGGCCTGATGCTGGGTCTGGGCGAGACCGACGACGAAGTCATCGAAGTCATGCACCGCATGCGCGAGCACGATATCGACATGCTGACTCTGGGTCAGTATCTGCAGCCTTCTCGCAGTCACTTGCCGGTGCAGCGTTTCGTGCACCCGGACACCTTCGCCTGGTTCGCCGAGGAAGGTTACAAGATGGGCTTCAAGAACGTGGCTTCCGGGCCGCTGGTGCGTTCCTCGTACCATGCAGACGAACAGGCCAAGATTGCCAAGACGCTGCTCTGAAGCGTATCTGACGGGTAAATGAAAAGGGCCGGATAGTCATATCCGGCCCTTTTTCGTTGTGCCCTGGTGATGCTTTCGCTGCGGGCTTTGCTCCCGGGGAGGCCGCGTGGCCTCTTTATGGGTTACGCAGGTTCTTCAGCAGTTCATGTGTTGGATAGCCATCGGCCGGCCAGCCAAGCGCTTGTTGGGCGCTGCGGATCGCCTTGCGCGTATTGGCGCCGATAATCCCGTCTGGCGCGCCTGCGTCGTACTTGCGGGCCGACAGCAGGGTTTGCAGTTCAATACGCTCTGAACGGCTTAGCGGCAGGTCTGAGCGCGGCCAGTTACCTACGATGTAGCCGCTGCCCTTGAAACGGTCGGACAACAGGCTGATCGCCAGGGCATAAGACGTTGAGTTGTTGTACCGGAGAATGGCGCGGAAGTTGTCCAGAACCAGAAAGGCCGGGCCGCGATAACCCGCAGGCAGCAACAGCGATGCCTGCTGCTGGCTGGCCGCTACTGGCAGTGCCGCGCCATCGGGAAGCTTCAGGCCAAGCCTTTGCCATTCGGTCAGGCTTTTGCGGATCGAGTTGTCGGCCAGGGAATAGTCGAAATCCGAACTCAGGACCACTTCAATGCCCCATGGCTGACCACGCTGCCAGCCTGAGCTTTGCAGGTAATGAGCGGCAGAAGCCAGTGCGTCGACCGGTGTGTTCCAGATATCGCGACGACCGTCGCCATCGAAGTCCACGGCATGGGTGTTGTAGGTGGTCGGTATGAACTGGGTCTGTCCCATTGCTCCGGCCCAGGAACCGAGCATCTTGTCCGGCGTGATATCGCCATGCTGGAGGATTT
The DNA here is from genome assembly GCF_044748865.1 of Pseudomonas sp. NPDC089734. Taxonomy (NCBI): domain Bacteria; kingdom Pseudomonadati; phylum Pseudomonadota; class Gammaproteobacteria; order Pseudomonadales; family Pseudomonadaceae; genus Pseudomonas; species Pseudomonas sp. NPDC089734. Next base: position 81,507 of record NZ_JBIVGV010000017.1, read on the forward strand.
CCAGTGCTGCCAGCAACTGGCTTTGGGCGAAGTCGGGACGACGGCCTTCATAGGCCAGGGTCGCCAGAGAGCGGATGACCGATTGCGAGCCCTGGAACTGGCCGAAGTTACTCTCCATGCCCCATACCGCGACCAGTGCCTGACGGTCTACGCCGTAGCGTTGTTCGATGCTTTGCAACTCGGTGCTGTACTGCGCAAGCAAGGCTTGTCCCTTGCGTACGCGGGCGGCAGAGACCGCGCCATCCAGGTATTCCCACACCGGGCGGCTGAACTCGGGCTGGCTGCGGTCAGCCTTGACCACGCTCATGTCCGGCGTCAGCCCGAAAAATGCACGATCGAATATGTCAGCGCGAATGCCGGCCCTCAGGGCCTGGTTGCGAAAGCCTGCCTGCCATTCAGCGAAGCTGATGGCGGGTTGAATCGTGAGGTTGCCATCGACAACCAATGTCGGCGTTGGCGTGGCGAGAGGGGCGATTGTCTGGGTCTTGCTGGCCTGCAGAGGCGTCGCATCGGCTGCCGTGGGCTTTTCTGCGCAAGCGACCAGAGCAATGAGGCTGGAGGCGGCGATGAGTTGGCGCAACTGCCAGGGATGGGTAAAACAAGAAGGCATGCTTGGGTCCAGAGGGATTACCGACAGATGCAGACCTTAACACGGCTGCGCAGTCGAAAGCGCCTAAGGGTTGTTGCTCTTTATGCGGCCAGAAAGCAAGAAGCCTCCCAGTTTTTAGACTGGAAGGCTTCGCGGCGGTAGCTGCCTTTGCCTTTGGCCGGTCGTTCCTGGCGGCTGCGGAACAATGGCTGGGCAATGATGGACTTGGCCTTGTTCGGCCGCTTCGGTTTGCTCATGGCGGGTACTCTCGGGTGGGGAGTGAACGACGCGGATCATCGGGCAGGGCGAGGCATCTGTCCAATAGTTGTGTGCTATGGGAATAGGGATGAGGTGCTTTTTCGCGAATGAGCGGATCGCTGCTCATCAAACAAACTGTAGGAGCGAATTCATTCGCGAGACGTCACTGAAGGCGTTAGATGTTCTTCAGCTTCACAGGCCTCTCGCGAATGAATTCGCTCCTACAGCGTGTTCGCGAAAAAGGCGGTTCACTCTGCCGGTAATGGCAAACGCTGCCCCGCCATCAGCAGTGTCAGTCGACTCAGGCTGCTCCAGGGCGAGCCTGCGGCCTGACCTTTGATCTGTGCATCGATGCGTTGGGCGTCCATCAGCAACTGGCTCCAGCGTTTGGCCGGATAGCGTTGCAAGGCTTTGCTCATCAGGGGTTTGCGCTTGTCCCAGATGGGAGGGCGGGCCGAGCTGAACACCTTTTCCAGCGGGATGCCCTGGCTGTATTGCAACGACAGGTTGGCCAGTACCCGAAGCTCACGGGTCAAGGCCCAGAGGATCACCGGTGTTTCGACGCCTTCGCCACGCAGCCCTTCCAGGATACGTAGAGCGTGGGCCGCCTCGCCGTTGAGGATCGCATCGGTCAGCCCGAATACGTCGAAACGTGCGCTGTCCGCCACGGCGGCCTGTACGGTTTCGACGGTAATCTGGCCATCTTCGGCCATCAGTTTGAGCTTTTCGATTTCCTGAGCCGCGGCAAGCAGGTTGCCTTCGACACGTGCGGCAATCAGTTCGACGGCATCCTGAGTGGCTGCAAGCCCCGCCTGGGAAAGCCGCTGGCGAATCCATTGTGGAAGCTGGCCGATATCCACTGGCCAGATCTGCAGGAACTGGGTCTGAGCACCTTCGACCAGAGCCTTGCCCCACTTGGTTTTCTGGGCGCTGCCGTCGAGCTTGGGCAGGCTGATCAGTAACAAGGTGTCTTCGGCAGGGTTGGCGCAGTATTCCATCAAGGCTGCTGCGCCTTTATCGCCCGGTTTCCCCGAGGGCAGGCGCAGTTCCAGCAGGCGACGTTCAGCGAACAGGGACATGCTGGCACCCGCCAGCAGCAACGTACCCCAGTCGAAACTGGCGTCGGCGCTGAAGACCTGACGTTCGTCGAAACCTTGCTGGCGGGCCGCTGTGCGGATCGCATCGGCAGCTTCCTGGCAGAGCAGCGGGTCGTCGCCGCTGATCACGTACACAGGCGCAAGTGTGCCTTGCAGGTGCTTGTTGAGTTGGGCAGGGGCGAGTTTCATGATTGGGAGAAGGTCGGGGCCAGCCTGCTGGCCCCGGACGCTTACTTGCCTGGAATTTCGAGTGGGGACTGTTGAGGCGTCTCGTCACGCACTCGTTGAGCGGCTTCCAGCGCGTCGGCCTGAGCCTTGGCGACATCGTTGGCTTTCTGTTGCAACTGTTCCAGACGCTCCGGAGTCAGCTGTTGCAGGCGTGCCATCATTCGTTGAACCAGTTCGCCGCGCATTTCATTGCGCACCTGCTGGGCTTCGGTGTCGGAGCCGGTCAGGTTATTGCCGTCATGGGAGTAGGTCTTGTCCACACTGACTTTATCGGCCAGCAGAACCAGGTCTTTCTCGCCACGCATTTCATAGTTGAGCGTAGAGGTCAGTTGAAGTTCGGCCGAGCGACCGGAACCCGAATAGCTGGCCGTGCGCTGGGTTTCGACTTCGTTGGTCAGAATCAGTTTGTACTGCGCGCCGGTGTAGATCTTGACGCCCGCGTTGGTCAGTGTGCGGTTGAGCTGGGTGACCGTTTCGCCGTACATGTTGCGAGCGCTGAGATCCAGCTCCTTGACCGCCAGCTCGTTGGTGCCTGTCCCACGCAGCTGGAAGCCGCAGGCGCTCAACAACACCGCCAGGCCCATTACCAGCACATTGCGTTTGATCATCTTGATGCTCCCCTTGAATCCGTTTGAGCCCGCTTTGCGGCCCTTGGAAATATGTTCGGTGCCCGGCCATTGCCGGGCACCCGATCCAGTCAGCTTGCGACGATATTGACCAGTTTGCCAGGCACGACGATCACTTTGCGGATCGTCAGGCCATCGATGAAGCGCAACACGTTTTCGTTGACCCGCGCAGCGGCTTCGATTTCTTCGCGGCTGGCGCTGGCCGGCATTTCGATCTGTCCACGCAGTTTACCGTTGACCTGAATGACCAGTTGCAGGCTGTCCTGCACCAGGGCGTTCTCATCCAGCTTCGGCCAGCCGGCATCGATGACGGCTGTTTCGTGGCCCAACTGTTTCCACAGTTCATGGCTGATGTGCGGAGTGATCGGTGCCAGCAGCAGCGCGACGGTTTCCAGACCTTCCTGAAGCAGGGCGCGGTCCTGGGCTGTGGCTTGAGGCGCTTTTTCCAGGACGTTCATCAGAGTCATCACCTGAGCGACGGCCGTGTTGAACTTCTGGTTCTGGCCAATATCCTGGCTCGCCTGTTTGATGGCCAGGTGAATGGCGCGGCGAATGGCTTTCTGGTCGTCATCCAGAGCCGCCAGATCGAGGCTGCCCGGCAGGCCTTGAGCCACATGGCTTTGGGCCAGACGCCATACGCGACGCAGGAAGCGGTGAGAACCTTCGACACCGGAATCGGACCATTCCAGGCTCATGTCAGGTGGCGAAGCGAACATCATGAACAGGCGGCAGGTGTCGGCACCGTACTGGTCGATCATGGTCTGTGGGTCGATGCCGTTTTTCTTCGACTTCGACATCTTCTCGGTGCCGCCGATTTCAACCGGCAGGCCATCGCTGGTCAGTGTGGCGCTGATGACCTTGGCCTTGGCGTCGCGCTCCAGGGTCACATCGGCCGGGTTGATCCAGGTCTTCTTGCCGTTGGCTTCCATGCGGAAGTAGGTTTCGGCGTTGACCATACCCTGGGTCAGCAGGTTCTTGAACGGCTCGTTGGAGGTCACCAGGCCTTCGTCGCGCATCAGCTTGTGGAAGAAGCGCGCATAGAGCAGGTGAAGGATCGCGTGTTCGATACCGCCGATGTACTGATCCACCGGCAGCCAGTGATTGGCGGCGTTCGGCTCGACCAGACCGCCCTCATAGTGCGGGGAGGCGTAGCGTGCGTAGTACCAGGACGACTCGACGAAGGTGTCCATGGTGTCGGTTTCACGCTTGGCCGGTGCGCCGCATTTCGGGCAGCTGCATTCGTAGAACTCAGGCATGCGGGCCAGTGGCGAGCCTGCGCCGTCCGGTACGACATCTTCAGGCAGCACGACCGGCAACTGGTCTGCCGGGACCGGAACGTCGCCACAGCTGTCGCAATGCACGATAGGGATCGGGCAGCCCCAGTAGCGCTGACGGCTGATGCCCCAGTCGCGCAGACGGAACTGGGTACGTGATTGACCCAGGCTCTTCTTGATGAGTGCGGCTTCGATGGCGTCGAACGCGCCCTGGAAGTCCAGACCGTTGAATTCGCCGGAATTGATCAGCTCACCGTGCTCGCCGTAAGCCTCCTGCCATGGCGCAGGCGTTTCGTCGCCCGCACTGGTGCGTACCACGGCCTTGATCGGCAGGCTGTACTTGGTGGCGAACTCGAAATCGCGTTCGTCGTGAGCGGGAACCGCCATGACTGCGCCGTCGCCGTAGTGCATCAGCACGTAGTTGGCGACCCACACTGGCAGTTTTTCGCCGGTCAGCGGGTGCTCGACGAACAGTGAGGTCGGCAGGCCTTTCTTTTCCTGGGTAGCGACGTCGGCTTCGGCGACGCTGCCGCTCTTGCATTCATCGATGAAGGCTTGCAGCTCGGGGTTGCCTTGAGCGGCCTGGGTCGCCAGCGGGTGCTCGGCAGCCACGGCCACATAGGTTGCGCCCATCAGGGTGTCGGGACGGGTGGTGAAGACTTTCAGCGCACCGGTTTCGCCGATGGAAGCCTGATCGTAGGGGAACTGGACTTCCATGCCGCGCGACTTGCCAATCCAGTTGCGCTGCATGGTCTTGACCTGTTCCGGCCAGCCCGGCAACTCGTCGAGGCTTTGCAGCAGCTCATCGGCGTAGGCCGTGATCTTGAAGTAGTACATCGGGATTTCGCGCTTCTCGATCAGCGCGCCCGAACGCCAGCCACGGCCGTCGATGACCTGCTCGTTGGCCAGTACGGTCTGGTCGACAGGGTCCCAGTTGACGGTGCCGTTCTTGCGGTAGATCACGCCTTTCTCGAACAGGCGAGTGAACAGCCATTGTTCCCAGCGGTAGTAATCGGGTTTGCAGGTGGTCACTTCACGGGACCAGTCGATCGCCAGGCCCAGGCTCTTGAGCTGAGCCTTCATGTAGGCGATGTTTTCGTAGGTCCACTTGGCCGGTGCGACGTTGTTGTCGATGGCGGCGTTTTCCGCCGGCATGCCGAAAGCGTCCCAGCCCAGGGGTTGCAGGACGTTCTTGCCCTGCATGCGCTGGTAGCGGGAGATCACGTCACCAATGGTGTAGTTGCGCACATGGCCCATGTGCAGCTTGCCGCTGGGGTAAGGAAACATCGACAGGCAGTAGTATGTCTCCTTGCCTGGCTGCTCACTGACTTCAAAAGACTTTTGCTCTTCCCAAAAATGTTGGGCGGCGGCTTCGATTTCGCGGGGCTGATAGAGTTCGTGCATGGCTACTTTTTACTAAGGATTGGTGACCCTTGACCTCTTCATTGCTTCACCGGGTCAGCCTGGCAGTGCCTGTGGGGCCCTTGTGGCCGTCTTGGCAGTGCATACGGGCTCGCGGAGAGCGGAAGTGGAATGACAGGAAGCGCCGTAGCATACATGAGCGCTGTCTACCGAGGGAAACCCTGATTGCTGTCGAACGTTGCCAAAACGCCCGCTCAGGCGGTCCCGACTGGCCGTTGGTCGCAGTAACACGCCTGTTTTACCAGCAGCGCTAAGCTCAATGACGAGGGTATGTTCTATCTTCAAAGAGGTGAGCGGATGACAGAGTTGCAGCACACAGTAAGCACTCCTGAGCTGTATGAACGTTTGATCCATCGTCTGGGGCTTGCTCTGGAAACGGCCAGTACTGCGGTTCGACTTCGTAATGAGTTGCCCGCCGAGCTTGAACTCAAAGGTTTGAGCAATGCCGAGCTGGAGTTTATCGAGGCCTACCTTGAAAAAGAGGCGACAGGTCCAAGCGGGGCTGTTAAGGGTAAGTTAGAGGGCAGTTTCATTGTTTCGCCGGAGCAGACCAGATCGATAGTGCCGCCTAAAGAGTCCGCCAGGGTCATCTGGCTCAAGGATAAGAGGCGGGCCAGGGCGTCGGCAGGGTTGAGCCGTTACAGTTCAAACACAACATTCAAGCGTTAAACACAGCGGGCTGCGGGTCCGCTTTATAAGCATTGCTGCTTAGTTTCAAAAAAATTAGGCTTCGGGCATCTCTGGAGATGCTCGATGCCTATACGTTACCTGCTCAAAGCCCTTCTCTTGCCGCCGGGCATTTTCTTCCTCTTGTTGCTCATTGCCTGTTGGCTGCGCCGTGCCCGTCCCCGTATTGCGGCTGCCTGTTTCGTGCTGGGTCTGGGAGGGCTCTGGTTGATGACGCTGCCTGTCGTTGTGGAATGGGCTGCGCACCATCTGGAAGGCGACCGCCCTTTGTCACGCCAGGAGTGGGCGACACTGGCGCAGCAGGCTGACGCCATTGTGGTGCTGGGTTCGGGGCGTGAGCGTAATGATCTGGCCTGGGGAGTGGATGTACCTACCGGCCCCGGACTTGAGCGGTTGCGCTTCGCGGCGCAACTGGCGAAGGCGTCGGGATTGCCGGTCCTGACGACAGGAGGCCTGCATTTCGGCGAGCCACCGAGTGAGGCTGCGATCATGGCGCAATCGCTGCAGGATGATTTCGGTGTCACGGTGCGCTGGCAGGAAGGGCAGAGCCGCACCACCTGGGAGAACGCGACCATGACCGCCAGTGTCTTGCAGCCATTGGGTATCAAGCGGGTCGTGGTGGTGACTCACGCCTGGCACATGGCGCGCTCGCGCTGGAGTTTCGAGAAGGCCGGTTTTACCGTGGTGGCCGCCCCGGTCGGGTTTCTGGGTGAAGCCAATGACCAGCCGTTTGGCGGTTGGCTACCAGAAGCCAAGGCCTTCATGCAGAGCATGTGGCTGATCCATGAAGCGCTGGGGCAGCTGTTTTATCGGATGGTGTATTGAACGGAAGCCGCAAGCTACAAGCTTCAAGTCAAAAGCTTGTAGCTTGTAGCTTGTAGCTTGTAGCTTGTAGCTTGTAGCTTGTAGCTTTCGCTTTTATCTCAAACCGTCTTTGCAATACGCCCCGCCATCAAGGCCCAGCCAAACAACAGCCCGCAGACAATGATCAGCGGCCATGAACGCCAGCGCAGATACGGCGTCAGTTCCTGCATCGGGACAACCTCGCCGTACAGCACGCCTCGCTCGAACTGCGGTATCTGGACCGTGATGCTGCCGAACGGGTCGATCAGGCCGGTGACGCCGTTGTTGGTGGCGCGAATCATCCAGCGACCGGCTTCCAGCGCCCGCATCTGAGCCATCTGCAAGTGTTGCAGCGGGCCGATGGAGGTGCCGAACCAGGTGTCGTTGCTGATCGTCAGTAGCAGGTCGCTGCGTGCCGCCAGCCCGGCCGCAAACTCCGGATAGACCACTTCGTAGCAAATGAACGGCGCAATCTGGTACCCCTTGGCTTGCAGCAGGCGCTGGTCGCTCGGGCCGCGGGCGAAGTCCGACATGGGCAGGTCGAAGAAGGCGATCAACCCGCGCAGAATCTCCTGCAAGGGCACGTACTCTCCAAACGGCACGAGTTTCTGCTTCAGGTAGGTGCCATCCCCTTCGCCGGTCACGGTGATGCCGTTGTAATAGCGGGGTTCACCATGCCGGTTCGGTTCACGGACCGGGACGCCGGTGATGAGCGCCGAGTTTCTTTGCGCGGCAAACTTGCCCATCATCGTCAGATAACCTTCCGCATACTCCTTGAGCACCGGTACGGCGGTTTCCGGCCAGACAATCAGGTCAGCCTGTTGTGAGTTGAACGTCATGTCACGGTACAGCGCCAACTGGGCATTCAGCTGTTTCGGGTCCCATTTCATGCTTTGTTCGATATTGCCTTGCATGGCCGCGACTTTCAGCGGTGCACCGGCCGGGGATGTCCAGGCGTGCCCCTTGAGTGCCAGGCCGACTATCCAGGGCGCAATCAATAACACCACACCGGCCGCCATGAAGGAATGACGTGTCCGCAAGCGGTGCAGATTGCTCAGCAAGGCAACGGTGAGGGCCAGAACGAAGGAAATGAGCCAGATGCCGCCGACAGGTGCCAGCCCCGCCAGAGGTCCGTCCAACTGGCTATAGCCGGAATACAGCCATGGAAAGCCGGTCAGGAACCAGCCCCGAAAGGCTTCCTGAGCCGTCCAGAAGGCCGCGAAGGCCAGGGCATCGGCCAATGGGGCTTCGTTACGGCGAATCCAGCGCGCCCAGAGCCAGGCGGGCAGGGCAAAGAACAGGGCGATCAGGCTGATGAACAGCAGCATCAGGAAACCCGCCAACAGCGGTGAGGCACCGCCGTAGGTGTTGATGCTGACGTAGATCCAGCTGGTGCCCGCGCCGAACAGCCCGAAGCCGTAGCACCAGCCTCGTGCGAATGCCTGACGAGGGCTCGACTCGCGAAGGCCCAGGTAAAACATCGCCACCGCCACCAGAGCCAGTGGCCAGATGTCGAAAGGCGCCAGGGCCAGGGTCGTGAGTCCGCCGGCCGCCACGGCCAGCAGATTACCGGGCCAGCCGGGACGGGTTATCCAGCGCATGTGTGTTCCTTGAAACGGTTACGGACGAGAGATGGGGCTCAGGCGCAACAAATGAATACGACGGCTGTCGGCGCTCAGGACACGAAAACGGTATGCACCGATTTCGGTGATCTCGTTGCGCTTGGGCAGATGCCCGAACGCATTCATGACCAGCCCGCCGACCGTATCGAATTCGTCATCGGAAAACTCGCTGTCGAAGAATTCGTTGAAGCTTTCGATCGGTGTCAGGGCCTTGACCAGAAAGTCGCCGCTGGGCAGAGGCTTGATGTAGCTGTCTTCTTCGACATCATGCTCGTCTTCGATATCGCCGACGATCTGCTCCAGCACGTCTTCAATGGTGACCAGCCCTGCCACACCGCCGTATTCGTCAATGACGATGGCCATGTGGTTGTGGTTGGCGCGAAATTCGCGCAACAGCACGTTCAGGCGCTTGGATTCGGGCACGAACGTCGCTGGCCGCAGCAGGCTCTTGATGTCATCGCTGTCGCCGTTGGGCTTGAGGATCAATGGCAGCAGATCCTTGGCCAGCAGCACGCCGAGTACGTCGTCGTGGCTTTCGCCGATCACCGGGTAGCGCGAATGCGCGGCATCGATGACGGCGGGCAGGAATTCGCGGGGTGTCTGGGTGGCCTTGATGCTGATCATCTGCGAGCGCGGCACCATGATGTCGCGTACTTGCAGGTCGGCTACCTGAATGGCTCCTTCGACGATGGCCAGCGCTTCGCTGTCCAACAATTTGTTCTGCTGGGCTTCGCGCAGCAGCTCAAGCAGCTCCTGGCGGTTTTTCGGCTCGTGGACAAAAGCCTGGGTCAATTTCCCCAGCCATGACTTTTGTCCGTTGCTCGATCGGTCTTCGCTCATAGCCCTTACTCGTGATCCTTGCTTGGTGTTTCTGAATGTGGATGTTCGGCGCTTTCGTCGTCGGCATAAGGATCCGGATAGCCCAGTTCCTCAAGCAACGTTCGTTCCAGTGCTTCCATTTCTTCGGCTTCTTCATCGTCGATATGGTCGTAACCGAGCAGATGAAGGCAGCCGTGAATGACCATGTGCGCCCAGTGCGCATCAACGGCCTTGCCCTGTTCCTGTGCTTCGCGATTGACCACCGGTACGCAGATGACCAGGTCGCCAAGCAGCGGAATGTCCAGCATGTCGTCGGGCACGTCCGCAGGAAAGGACAGCACGTTGGTCGCGTAGTCCTTGTGTCGCCATGTGTGATTGAGCTCGCGCCCTTCGGTTTCGTCGACCAGTCGAATGGTCAACTCCGAGTCGGCGCTGCGCTGGCGCAGGCCCATTTCGCACCAGAGGCGGAATTGGGCTTCGCTGGGCGCTTTTGCTTCACTTGCCAGTTGCAGATCCAGCTCAAGCATCGCGGTGACTGTCCCGTGAAGAATTGAAGCTGCCGGTCTGCGTATCGCTGAAGCGGTCATCGAAGCGCTCATAGGCTTCGACGATGCGCTGCACCAGCGGATGGCGAACCACGTCCTTGGGTTTGAAGTGGGTGAAGCTGATGCCCGGTACGTCCTTGAGGACATCGATGACATGCGTCAGGCCCGACTTCGTGCCTCTTGGCAGGTCGACCTGGGTGATGTCGCCGGTGATGACGGCGGTGGAGCCGAAGCCAATACGGGTCAGGAACATCTTCATCTGCTCGACAGTGGTGTTCTGACTTTCGTCGAGAATGATGAAGCTGTTATTAAGGGTGCGTCCGCGCATGTACGCCAGCGGTGCCACTTCAATGACCTGCTTCTCGATCAGCTTGGCGACATATTCAAAGCCCAGCATCTCGTAAAGGGCGTCGTAGAGCGGTCGCAGGTACGGGTCGATCTTCTGGGCCAGGTCGCCCGGCAGAAAGCCCAGCTTTTCGCCCGCTTCCACAGCCGGCCGCACCAGCAGGATGCGACGGATCTGCTCGCGCTCCAGCGCATCCACCGCACAGGCCACGGCCAGATAGGTTTTGCCGGTGCCCGCAGGGCCGATGCCGAAATTGATGTCGTTGCCGAGGATTTCCTTGACGTAGCGCTGCTGATTCAAGCCGCGTGGGCGAATCATGCCTTTCTTGGTGCGCAGGGCAACGCCGACTTCGGCGGCCGGATGATTGTCCAGCCCTTCGACCCCTGATTCCTGCAGGAACAGGTGAACCATGTCTGGCGTCAGGTCCGTACCTTTGGTTTCCCGATACAGGCGGCGCAGAAGGTTTTCAGCCGAGGTGGTGTGTCTGGATTCGCCGATCAGTTCAAACTGATTGCCGCGGTTGCGGATCTCGATGTTCAGGCGTTGTTCGATCAAGCGCAGATGCTCGTCGAGTTGCCCGCACAAGTTGGCGAAACGATGGGCCTCGAAAGGCTCGAGGATGAAACGATGAGGTTCTATGGGTGCGTTCAAGGTCGTTTTTAGCCGCCCGACGGCAATTAAGGTGAATTGAAGAATACCCCTAGAGAACCTTGGGCGAAAGGTCTGACTTGTTAAAGGGGGGAGAGGGTGGGGCGTTCGCGAATGAATTCGCTCCTACAAGGCCATTTGTGGGAGCGAATTCATTCGCGAAAAAACGTTACTGCAACAGCGAACCCCGTAGCGAGTGAGGTTGTGCATCGTCGATATGGACGTCGACGAATTGCCCGATCAACTTGGGATTGTCACAGCGGAAATTGACGATCCGGTTGTTTTCGGTACGCCCTTGCAGCTCGCCGGGGTCCTTTTTCGAGTAATCGGTCACCAGAATGCGCTGGGTACTGCCGACCATCTGTCGGCTGATCTCGAAGCCTTGCTGGTTGAGGCGGTGTTGCAGGGCCGCCAGGCGTTCCTTTTTCAAGGCTTCCGGGGTCTCGTCCTTCAGGTCGGCGGCCGGCGTTCCGGGGCGCGGGCTATAGATGAACGAAAACGAGAAGTCGAAACCGACGTCCTGAATCAGCTTCATGGTGTTTTCAAAGTCTTTCTCGGTTTCGCCCGGGAAGCCGACGATGAAGTCCGAGCTGATGCTGATGCCCGGAACGGCAGCCTTGAGCTTGCGCAGCTTGGATTTGTATTCCAGCGTGGTGTGGTTGCGCTTCATGGCGGCCAGCACGCGGTCGGAGCCTGATTGCACGGGCAAATGCAGGTGTTTGACCAGTTCCGGGACCTCGGCGTGAGCCTGGATCAGGCTGTCGGAGAACTCCAGCGGATGGGATGTGGTGTAACGAATGCGGTCGATGCCGTCGACGGCGGCCACTACGCGGATCAGGTCCGCCAGATCGGCCACGCGGCCGTCGTGGGTGGTACCGCGATAGCCGTTGACGTTCTGCCCCAGCAAGGTGACTTCACGCACGCCGTTTTCGGCCAGGTGAATGACTTCGGTCAGCACGTCATCGAACGGGCGGCTGACTTCCTCGCCCCGTGTATAAGGCACGACGCAGAACGTGCAGTATTTGCTGCAACCTTCCATGACCGAGACATAGGCACTTGGCCCGTCGACTCGCGGCTCGGGCAGGTGGTCGAACTTCTCGATTTCCGGGAACGACACATCGACCTGGGGCAGGCGCGTGGTGCGTGCCGTGTCGATCATTTCCGGCAGGCGGTGCAGGGTCTGCGGGCCGAAGACCACGTCCACGTATGGCGCGCGGTCACGAATGGCCTCGCCTTCCTGACTGGCCACGCACCCGCCCACCGCGATGACCATCTCGGGGTTGGCCAGTTTCAACTCACGCCAGCGCCCCAGCTGGGAGTAGACCCGGTCCTGGGCGCGCTCGCGGATCGAGCAGGTATTGAGCAGGATCACGTCGGCATCTTCCGCGCGAGCGGTGACTTCCAGGGCCTGATGTTCGCCCAGCAGATCGACCATGCGCGAGCTGTCGTACTCGTTCATCTGGCAACCGTGGGTTTCGATATAAAGCTTCTTGGCCATGCGTGATCATCAGCGGATTCAAAGAACCGCGCATTATAGGGGCGATGCTCACGGGTTCCTAGCGTTGGCTGTCCGATGGACATGCTATAGTTCGTGCCCTTTTTTCTATCCCCGATTGTTATCCGCCTGTCATGACCAAACGCGAAGCTCCAATCTACAAGGTGATTTTCCTCAACCAGGGCCAGGTGTTCGAGATGTACGCCAAGCAGATCTATCAGAGCGATCTGTGGGGATTCCTGGAGGTGGAGGAGTTCGTTTTCGGCGAGCGTACGACGGTCGTGGTGGACCCCAGCGAAGAAAAGCTCAAGGCACAGTTCGAGGGCGTGGTGCGCAGTTTCGTACCGATGCATTCGATCGTGCGGATCGATGAGGTCGAGCGCATGGGGACGCCCAAGATCAGCGAAGCGCGTGGTGGCGGCAATGTGATGCCGTTTCCCATGCCGATGCCGGAAAAGTAGAGCGTAACGAAAATATGCCCTGACGCGGTTCGATCAGGGCAGCGGTGAGAAGGGTGTGCGCCCTTCGGCGGTTTGCAGTTCCAGCAGGTATTTGCGGAAGATCTGGCCCAGGACCTGCGTGGCGACTTCCAGCTCGTCGCGCTGCATCTTGGCCGATACCTCGTCCGCTGCATCCAGCGCCTCTTCCGAGCCGTTGACCGCAGCCATCTTCAGAACGATGTAGGCCTGAATGTTATTGGCCTGCACGCCTTCACCCCGAGCGAACATCAAGCCCAGTTGATACTGCGCCTGTGCATGGCCCAGCAACGATGCCTGCTCGAAATAATTGAGTGCCTGAGGCAGGTCGCGAGGGGTGTTCTGGCCCTCGTAGTAGAACTCGCCCAACTCGTATTGCGCTTGTGCATCCCCCGATTGAGCAGCCTGTTGGCATGCCGACAGCGCAGCCGGCAGGTTCTCGGGCTGTGTATTGAGGGTGCAACGACCCACCGCTGGGATTAACAACGAGTTGCCGCCTGCCTGAGTCAGCAGGGGATAGATAAGCAACAGGCAGCCCAATGCAAGGGTGCGGCCGGTGCGGTTCATGGGAGTCGACTTACCTCTGAAAAAGGTGCGGGCGTACCCGTCCAGCGAAACGTGCTGGCTGCGCATTATGAAATAAGCAGAGCCAACCTTACAAAGTCTTTACGGATTTTCTGCTGCACGGGCCTGATTTCTCACCCGTAGGAGCGAATTCATTCGCGAAAATAAAGCATTCGCGAATGGATTCGCTCCTACAGTAGCTTATTTCAGCGCGGCGAACGCTTTTTCAGCAGCATCGAGAGTCAGTTTCAACTCGGCTTCGCCATGGGCGATGGAGGTGAAGCCTGCCTCGAATGCGCTTGGCGCCAGGTACACGCCGCCTTCGAGCATCAGGTGGAAGAAGCGTTTGAATCGGTCGGCATCGCTGCTCATGACGTCCTGGAAAGTCACGATTTCTGCGGCTTCGCTGAAATACAGACCGAACATGCCGCCTGCCTGAGTGGTCACGAACGGGATGCCCGCTGCATCGGCGCGCTCCTGCAGGCCTTCGAGCATACGGCGCGTGTAGTCGCTCAGTTCATCGTGGAAACCTTCGCGGCTGATCAGGCGCAGCGTGGTCAGGCCGGCGGCCATGGCCAGCGGGTTGCCCGATAGGGTACCGGCCTGATAGACCGGCCCCAGCGGGGCGATGTGCGACATGATTTCGCGTTTGCCGCCAAAACAGCCGACTGGCATGCCGCCGCCGATGATCTTGCCGAAGGTGCTCAGGTCAGGCGTGACGCCGTAGTAGGCCTGAGCGCCACCGAGGGCCACGCGGAAACCGGTCATCACTTCGTCGAAGATCAACACCACGCCGTGTTCGTCGCACAGGGCGCGCAGGCCTTGCAGATAGCCTGGTGCAGGCGGAACGCAGTTCATGTTGCCAGCGACCGGTTCGACGATGATGCACGCCACTTCCTGACCCACTTCGGCCAGCAGTTGACGGACGGCCTCCAGGTCGTTGAAAGGCACGGTCAGGGTGTGTTTGGCAAAGTCTGCCGGAACGCCCGGGGAGCTTGGGACACCCAGGGTCAGAGCGCCGGAACCGGCCTTGACCAGCAGGCTGTCGGAGTGGCCGTGGTAGCAGCCCTCGAACTTGATGATGCTGTCGCGACCGGTGTAGCCACGGGCCAGGCGAATGGCGCTCATGGTGGCTTCTGTGCCGGAGCTGACCATGCGTACCATTTCCATGGACGGTACCAGCGAGCAGACCAGATCGGCCATCTCGGTTTCCATGGCCGTCGGTGCGCCGTATGACAGGCCATGTTCCAGCTGGCTGCGCACGGCATCGAGCACTTGCGGATGGCTGTGCCCCAGAATCATCGGCCCCCAGGAGCCGACGTAATCGACATAGCGCTTGTCGTCTTCGTCTGTCACGTAAGCGCCGGCAGCATGCTTGAAGAACAATGGCGTGCCGCCAACGCTCTTGAAGGCGCGGACCGGCGAGTTGACGCCACCGGGGATGTGTTTCTGGGCGTTGGCGAACAGTGTTTCGGAACGGGACATGATCGGGTCTCTGCTTTTGAACCGGGAAATCGTTTCGACGCTGAGTGGCATGGCTGCCTGGGTGATGTCACTAGGCCTGAAGACGTAGGGAGCCGCACTATAGCAAATGCCGGGCGATTGCCGGATGCACATGTCCGAATTCAGCCAGACTTTTATCCGGCGCTGGAGTAGGGTCTGTCTCATGAAAACTCTTGATCCAGATGTGTGCTACGCGGCATTTGTCGCCCGGGACCGCCGTTTCGACGGCTGGTTTTTCATGGGCGTGTCGACGACCGGGATTTATTGCCGTCCGATGTGCCCGGTGCGCGCGCCGCTGGCCAGAAACTGCAGTTTCTACGCAACGGCCGCCGCTGCCGAGCGGGCAGGTTTTCGCCCGTGTCTGCGCTGTCGTCCGGAACTGGCTCCGGGCCATGGGCTTTTGGATGTGTCCGGGCGGTTGGCCCAGGCTGCTGCACGGTTGATAGAAGAAGGGTTTCTGAGCGGCAGGAGTCTGGACGCACTGTCCAGGCGGGTCGGGGTGACGTCGCGGCATCTTCGGCGGATTTTCGAGGCCGAGTTCGGCGTGTCGATGATCGAGTTCGCCCAGACGCAACGCCTGTTGATTGCCAAGCGTCTGCTGACCGATACCGGTCTGTCGATGGCCGAGGTGGCCCTGGCGGCCGGGTTTGGCAGCGTCAGGCGTTTCAATGATGTGTTTCAGGAGCGTTACGGCCTCAACCCGCTGCGCCTGAGAAAGGCAACGAACCGGCCAGGCGAGGCGAGCATGCGTTTCGAGTTGTCGTATCGACCGCCTTTTTCATGGGCCGGTGTGCTGGAGTTTCTGGCCCATCGCTGCATCGGCGGGGTCGAGCATGTCGATGACGAGGCTTACACAAGGGTGATCGGAATCGAACTCGGAGGGCGTCGTCTGTCCGGCTGGATTCGTGTGATCCATGCACCGCAGCGTCATGCGCTGGTGGTGACGATGTCGGCGTCTCTGCAATCGGGTATCGCTCAGGTGCTGGGGCGGGTGCGAAGGGTATTCGATACCGGTTGCCGGCCCGATCTGGTGGATGCGCACTTGGGGGATCTGGTGACAGCCTTGCCGGGCATGCGGGTTCCGGGCGCGTTCGAGGGGTTCGAGATTGCGGTGCGTGCGGTAGTCGGTCAGCAGATATCGGTGAAGCAGGCACGTTTGATTCTGGGGCGTATGGCCGAGCGTTTCGGCACCCCGGTCGATGAGGCTCCGGACGGGCTTCATCATGCCTTTCCGACAGCCGAAGCGATGGCCTGTCTGGAGCCGGAAGACCTGATTGCCACGGGCATCATCCGGATTCGTGCCGAGGCCATCATTGCCGTCGCGCGCGAAGTGGCGGCAGGGCGGATTATTCTGGAACCGCTGGTTCCTCTGGATGAGACCTTGTCGGCCTTGCGGCATATTCGAGGTATCGGAGAATGGACCGTGCAATACATCGCCATGCGCGCCCTGGGCTGGCCCAATGCGTTTCCCGAGGGGGATGCGGTCCTCAAAAAACACCTTGGCTGTACGACGGTGGCCAAGCTCAATGAATACGCCAGCCAGTGGGCTCCCTGGCGAGCTTATGCGACGGTGCATGTCTGGCGTCAATCCGAGGAAGCCAAAAAATGATTTCCGCTTACCTGGTTACAACGCCCTTGGGCGATATGGCCTTGCGTGCCGAGGATGATGCGCTGACGGGCGTGTATTTCGTCGGGCAGAAATACTTTCCGGACCTGCTGATATTGCCCGACGATCAGCATGTTCCCCGCGTGATCCGGCTGGCGCAGGAACAACTGACCGAGTTTTTCAGCGGGGAGCGACGCTCATTTGAGGTGCCATTGCGCTTTCGAGGGACTCCCTTCCAGGAGCAGGTCTGGCGCGAGCTGGCCCGGATTCCCTATGGTGAAGTGCTGTCCTATGGCGCCATGGCCCGGAAAATGGGGCTGACTCCCGGACACTCTCGGGCTGTGGGCACTGCCAATGGCAAGAACCCGATTTCCATCATCGTGCCTTGCCATCGCGTCATTGGCGCTGGCGGGGACCTGACCGGTTATGCCGGTGGGGTCGATCGCAAGCGTGCGCTGTTGGCGCTGGAAAATGCCAACGGGCTGCCAACGTTTGAGCTGGAGGTTGCAGGTTTTCGCGAATGAATTCGCTCCTGCGCAGTCATGGATTGCATGCTGTAGGCGGTCGCCAAAACACCATAAATATCCGGCATCGGTAGCGAATTCAGTCGCGAAACAGTGCGTTGAACGCCTTCGCTCGTCGTGTCACTTCCTGTGTGCTCTCGGCTCCGAACAATCCATGAACCACCGCCAGCAGATCAGCCCCGTGGGCCACCAGTTGCGGAGCGTTCTCAACGGTAATGCCGCCAATGACCGCAATCGGCAAATGTACTTTGGCGCGTACCTGATCCAGCAGATCGAAAGGCACGGCCGGGGCATCGGGTTTGGTCTGTGAGCTGAAGAAGCGTCCGAAGGCCACGTAGCTGGCACCATCGGCCTTGGCCTTTTCCGCCAGTTCGAGCTTGCCGTGACACGTGGCACCGACAATCGCTTTATGCCCCAGTAATGCCCGGGCATCCGGCAGCGAGCCGTCGGTCTGTCCCAGATGGACGCCCACTCCCAGGCGAGCGGCCAGTTCGGCGTCATCGTTGATGATCAAGCGGGTCTTGTATTGCTCGCAAAGCTTGAGCAGTTCGGTGGCTTCACGCAGGCGACGGGATTCGTCGTCGCTCTTGTCCCGGTATTGCAACAGGGTCACGCCGCCTTCGAGGGCGGCCTGCACGTAAGACAGGAACTTACCGGTCAGCAGCTGGCTGTCGGTGATGGCATACAGGCCACGTAGTTTCATCGGCTGAGTCTCATGTCGTGGCGTTATGAGCAGAAGTCCAGTGGCAGACGGCGCGGGACGAATTGTCCCTTGCCCAACTGCTCGGCGTCGCGCAACGTCCGCCACGTGTAGTCCAGCGCCGATTGTACAGCGCTCACCAGGGCTTCCCCCTGTGCCAGTCGTCCGGCCAGGGCGCTGGCCAGGGTGCAACCTGACCCGTGGTAGCTGCCCGGCAGACGTTGGCAGATAAAAGTATGGGACTGGCCGTCGCGGGTGTAGAGGCGATTGTGAACCTCCTGTTCATCGCCATGCCCGCCGGTAATCAGCAGATGCTCGCAAAACGGCAGCAGTTTGCGGGCGCATTCGTCTGCCGTGCCGTCGGGCAACTCAGCCAGAATACGGGCCTCTGGCAGGTTGGGCGTGACCACGGTCGACAGAGGCAGCAGCCGTTCGCGTATGGCGAAGCCGACTTCGTCCTTGCCCAGACGTCCTCCCCCTCCGGCCCGCAGCACGGGGTCGCAGACCACCGGCAAGTGCGGATGCGCCGTCAGCAGACCGGCCACGGTCTCGACCATTTCCAGAGATCCCAGCATGCCCAGCTTGACTGCTGCTACGCTCGAATCATTGAGCACGGCATTGGCCTGGGCCAGGACCCATTCGCGATCCAGGACGCGGAAGTCGCTGACATCGACGGTGTCTTGAACGGTCAGCGCCGTCACAGCCGGTGCGGCATGGCAGCCTTGGGCAAGCAGGGCTTCTATATCGGCCTGCAGACCGGCACCACCACTGGGGTCGTGGCCGCTGAGGCAAAGGACTACGGGGCGGGAGCTATAAATATTCATGGTGCGCGAGCTTATCACTAAACCTTTCCCGGGCCGCCGGTCGATCCGGGGTTTTTCTGGGGGCCAGGCAAAATTTAACGATCTGTTCGTAAGGTAAATGTTTGAGTTTGGCCTGTAATGGCCGAGATAGAGCCATCGCTTTAATTTTAAAGCCATAGTGACGAAAGGCCATTAACCGCTATGCTTGGTTATTCTTGCTATCTCATTGTCAGGACGATCTTTTGTTGCCATGCGTCAGGCGTCTAAGGTAGGCAAGGTCCACACTGATAAACCTGTTTTGAACTGTTCAGCCTGTTTCAAGGAAAGAAATTTACAGGGCGTCGCCATCAACGGATGGAGTGACAGCGGCGACCTACCTTGGGGCTCTATGCGCTATTTGCTGATCATGCTGGTTGCCTGGTTTCCATTGCTGGCTCATTGCGTCGAGTTCGATGAAAACACTCGCAGCTTGCCGTTGGGGCAGGTCATTCAGGTGTTTGAAGATGTGAGCGGCACGGCGACCATCGAGAGCGTCGTTTCCAGAGGTTCGGAATTCCGTGCGCTCGATGCTCAAACGCTCAACGCAGGCTATTCGAACTCGGCGTTCTGGCTGAAAGTCGATCTGCTGTACCGTCCCCATTCCCGGGCCAAGCATACCGACTGGCTGCTGGAACTGGCCTATCCACCGATGGACCATGTCGACCTCTATCTGCCTGACGGCAACGAGCGCTATCAACTGGCCTGGAAAACCGGCGACCGGCTGCCTTTTTCAAGTCGTGACGTTAAGCAGGGCAACTATGTGTTCGGGGTGGATCTGCCGCCCGGCAAGCCTACGACCGTTTATCTGCGCGTTGCCAGCCAGGGACCGATTCAGGCACCGCTCAATCTGTGGTCCAGTCATGCCTACATGGAAGAGTTGCCCGCCAAGATCTATATCCTGGGGCTGATCTATGGCGTGTTGACGGGGATGCTGGTTTACAACCTGTTCATCTACATCAGCGTGCGCGACGCCAGCTATCTGTATTACATCCTGTACATCGCCTCGTTCGGGTTGTACCAGCTGTCGATCAACGGGGTCGCCATCGAATACCTGTGGCCGGACAGCCCTGTCTGGGCCAACACCTCCACGCCATTCCTGATGGCGATCTCCGTGCTGTTCACCAGTCAGTTTTCTCGTAGCTTCCTGCAGACGGCAACACTGGCACGCTGGCTGGACAGGCTGTTGATTGCGGTGATGGTCGGTGCAGTGATTGCCATGCTGCTGTCGCTGTTCGCCAATTACGGCCTGGCATTGCGTATGGTGACCTTGCTGGTGCTGGCCTGTTTCACCGTGATGCTGACGACGGGCATCATGGCCGTACTCAAAGGCATACGAATCGCCCGCTATTACCTGGCCGCCTGGGTCGTTTTCCTGATGGGCGGGCTGGTCAACGCCGTGATGTTGTTCGGCTATATCCCCAATACCTTTCTGCACCTCTATGCCAGTCAGATCGGTTCGGTTCTGGAAATGGCGCTGTTGTCGCTGGCCCTGGCCGACCGGGTCAATCATATCCGTGAGCAGCAGGCGAAAACCCTGCTGGAAGCCGGCGAGGACCTGGAGCGCTTGAATCAACAACTGGCGACCAGCAACCGCCTCAAGGATGAGTTCCTTGCCACGCTCACTCACGAACTGAGAACACCGATGAATGGGGTCATTGGTTCGCTCGAGCTGATGGATACGGTGAAAATGGATGGCGAGCTGGAGATGTATCAGCAGACCGCCGCTGCTTCAGCCCAGGACATGATGAGCATGATCAACGGCATCCTGACCCTGACGGAACTTCAGGCCGGTGTGTTGTATGCCCAGAGCGAGGTTTTTGATCTGGATGACCTGTTCGACTCCTTGCGCGAGCGTTTCCGCAGTGCCGCTCAGTCCAAGGGGCTGGTATTGACCTTCGAGCTGGACGAGCAATTGCCGGAGAGCGTGCGGGGAGATTTTCACAAGCTGTATCAGTGCCTGGAGTGCCTGCTGGACAATGCCATCAAGTTCACCCGAAACGGGGCGGTCAAGGTTCGGGTCATGGCGCAACAACATGACAACGACAGTCTGCACATGCGGATCGAGGTCATGGACACCGGTATCGGCTTCAGTCAGCTGGACGAAGCGACGCTGTATGAACGGTTTTTCCAGGTCGATGGCTCCATGACCCGCGAGTATGGCGGGCTGGGGATCGGTCTGGCGATCTGCCGGCAGTTGATCGAGCTGCAAGGCGGTGCTCTGAGCCATCGTTCCGAACCGGGCAAGGGCAGTTGCTTTACGCTGAGTCTGCCGCTGTTGATGGCGGTGCCCGGTGCCGTACGCAGGGCTCCGGCGGTGAAGGCGCAATGGGGTATCTGAACCGCTTGCGGTGAAGCCGATCAGGAAAAAGCGCCGGTACTTCGGCACGTACGGCACTTTTTAAAGCCACGGGTGCGTGTTTCACTGCGGTTCATGACTCGCCTGCGAGGAGACCGCTCATGGACCTTCACCCGTTTGCCGAAACCCACGAAGTGACCAATCAGCCACCTCCGCTGGAGGGCGCGAACCTCTACCGTATCGATCTACCATTGCAAGCCTGGATAAAGCGGTTCGACGCAGGCTGGGCCGAGCCCCGCATCGACGCCTACGGCGCATTGGCAGGCGGATCGCTGATGGAGGCCGGTTTCCTCGCCAATCAGAACAAGCCGACCTTTGCCAGCCATGACCGCTACGGCCACCGCCTCGATCTGGTCGAATTTCACCCGGCTTATCACCAGTTGATGAGCACGGCCATTGAACACGGTATTTCTTCCTTGCCATGGACCGATCCGCAACCGGGCGCGCATGTAGCCCGGGCTGCCATGAGCTATCTGCATACCCAGGCCGACCCCGGCAGCGGTTGCCCTCTGACCATGACTTTTGCCAGCGTACCCGCACTCAGGTTGCAACCGGATCTGGCGGAGGCCTGGCTGCCGAAAATCCTTTCCACGCATTACGATCCGCGCAATGTCGGTATCACCCACAAGACCGGTGCGACCATCGGTATGGCAATGACCGAGAAACAGGGCGGCACCGATGTGCGCGCCAACACCACGCGGGCTTATCCCGTGGGGGCGAGCGGGCCGGGACAGGCCTATGAGCTGGTCGGTCACAAGTGGTTCTGCTCGGCCCCCATGTGCGATGCATTTCTGACACTGGCACAGACCGACAAGGGCCTGAGCTGCTTCCTGCTGCCACGTCACCGGCCGAATGACACCCGTAACGAGTTCTACATTCAGCGCCTGAAAAACAAGCTGGGCAACTGGTCCAATGCCTCCAGCGAAATTGAACTGCGCGGTGCCCTGGCCTGGATGGTGGGTGAAGAAGGGCGCGGCGTGCCGACCATCATTGAAATGGTTGCCATGACCCGTTTCGACTGCATGATTGGCTCCAGTGCCCTGATGCGTCAGGCGGTGACTCAGGCCACGCATCATTGCGCCCATCGCAAGGTCAGCGGACGGCTGCTCAGCGAACAACCTCTGATGCAGAACGTACTGGCCGACCTCGCACTGGAAAGCGAAGCCGCACTGGCGTTGACCTTGCGTCTTGGACGGGCTCTGGATCATCCGGAAGATGGGCACGAGGCACGTTTTGTCCGGCTGGTCACGGCTGTGGGTAAATACTGGATCTGCAAGCGTGCTCCAGCCATGATCAACGAGGCCGCGGAGTGCCTGGGCGGGGCGGGCTATGTCGAAGACAGCATTCTGCCGCGGTTGTACCGCGAGGCACCGGTCAACTCGACGTGGGAGGGTTCCGGCAACGTGCAATGCCTGGATGTACTGCGTGCGCTGTCCAAAGAGCCGGGTGTGCTCGATGCCTTGTTCGACGAGCTTGGCGATGGCCATGGCGACCGGCATCTGAAGGCGCACATTACAAAGCTTAAGGCTGCGCTCAAGGACACGGGCGACATGCAATACCGTGCCCGGCAACTGACCGAAGACATTGCGCTGGGATTGCAGGCCGGGCTGTTGCTCAAGGCCGGTAATGCCACTGTCAGTGATGCGTTCATCCTGGGGCGGTTGCTCTCGCCCGGTCAGGTATATGGCGCTTTGCCTGTCGGTGTCGATGCAGAAACTTTGATAGCCCGGTCTTCGCCACAGGTGGCATGATGCAGGTCTGCAAGATCAGACAGGACGGAAACCGTGACCCAAGCTTTTGTTGTCGTAGAAACCGCCGAGCAAGCCGTGGAACGTCTCTCGGAGCTGCATGAACGTGCGACCCGTGCCTTGAGCCAGGCGCTCAAGCGCTATCTGAAAGATCGTGTGGAACCGGATGCCGAACAACGGGCGCTGTTTCGTTATCCCGAATTACGTCTGACGTACGAATGCCATGGCGATGTGCCGCTGACCACCCGCGCCTACGCCAAGGTGCAACTGCCCGGCACCTACAGCGTCACCGTGACCCAGCCTGCCGCGTTCCGCAAATACCTGCTGGAGCAATTGCGCCCTCTGATGAGCGACTTCTCGGTCACGATCGAAGTCGGCGTCAGCGAGCAGAACATTCCTTATCCGTATGTGGTCGAGCAGGGTGACGAGCTGGCGGGCTCGGGCGTGACCGCTGCCGCGCTGGCGCGGGTTTTCCCCAGCACGGACTTGTCCGCCGCGACTGACGGTATTGCTGACGGCCTGCATGACTGGGCCAACGCCGATCCATTGCCTCTGGCACTGTTCGATGCGGCGCGGGTGGATTTCTCGTTGCGTCGTCTGGTGCATTACACCGGCAGCGACTGGCGTCATGTGCAGCCGTGGATCCTGCTGACCAACTACCACCGCTACGTTGACCAGTTCATCCTGCATGGCCTGGAAAAGCTGCGCGACGACCCGCGTTTCGTGCGCATGGTGTTGCCTGGCAACGTTGTCGTCGACAAGAACATGATTTATGAAGAGGCGCAGGCGATCGTTGCCAGCGTGGTCTGGCACCGTTATCAGATGCCGGCCTACCACCTGATTGCCGAAGATGGCCATGGCGTCACACTGGTCAACATTGGTGTCGGCCCGTCCAACGCCAAGAACATCACCGACCACCTGGCCGTACTGCGTCCGCATTGCTGGCTGATGATCGGCCACTGTGGCGGCCTGCGTCAGTCTCAGACCATTGGTGATTATGTGCTGGCCCACGCTTATATGCGTCGTGACGGGATTCTCGATCGCGTGCTTCCGCCGCATATCCCGATTCCGGCCCTGGCCGAAGTGCAACTGGCGTTGCAAGAGTCGGCGGCACAGATTACCGGTGAGCGGGGCGAGGGGCTCAAGAAGCGTCTGCGTACCGGGACGGTGCTGACCTACGATGACCGCAACTGGGAATTGCGCTGGGCACAGGAGCGGCCGCTCATCAACCTGTCGCGTGCCGTGGCCGTGGACATGGAAAGCGGCACCATCGCAGCCCAGGGCTATCGCCTGCGAGTGCCTTACGGCACTTTGCTGTGTGTCTCGGACAAGCCGTTGCACAGTGAAATCAAATTGCCAGGCTCGGCCAACGCGTTCTACGAGCGCGCTGTCAGCCAGCATTTGAAGATCGGCATCGCTGCGCTGGACTTGCTGCGCACGGAGCTGAACTCGCTGCACTCACGCAAATTGCGCAGCTTCGATGAGCCACCTTTCCGTTAAGGGATTGGTATTTATGCCGGGGGCCACTTAAAGTGGCCCTTTCTGTTTCCAAGCTTTTGAAGTTCTCATGTCCCGCATTCAACGTCCTGCTTCCCGTCGCCCGGCCCCCAAACATTCCGGTACGGCCCGTCGTGTCGCCAAAGCCCCACCGGCCGAACCGAAACTCGTGCTGTTCAACAAGCCTTTCGATGTGCTGACGCAATTCAGCGATGGCGAAGGACGGGCAACGCTCAAGGACTTTATCGATATTCCGGGCGTCTACCCGGCCGGTCGGCTGGACCGTGACAGTGAGGGCTTGCTGTTGCTGACCAATGACGGGCAGTTACAGGCTCGTATTGCCGATCCCAAACACAAATTGCCCAAGACGTACTGGGTTCAGGTTGAAGGTGAGCCGACCGAGGAACAGTTGCAGCGGTTACGTGACGGGGTTGAACTCAATGATGGGCCGACCTTGCCTGCCCTGGCCCGTCAGCTGGACGAACCCCAGCTCTGGCCACGCAACCCGCCTGTACGCTTTCGCAAGAGCGTGCCCACCAGTTGGCTGGAACTGGTCATCAAGGAAGGTCGCAACCGTCAGGTTCGACGCATGACCGCGGCCGTCGGTCTGCCCACCTTGCGGCTGGTGCGGGTCAGAATCGGTGACTGGACGCTGGACGGCCTGGATCAAGGCCAATATCGCGAAGTGCCCCTGTAGGAGCGAATTCATTCGCGAAGGGCCTTTTCGCGAATGAATTCGCTCCTACAGGGGGTCATGATCCATTTTCCAGGTAGGCAATCACCAGGCTTTTGATCACGAACGCCATGATGCCCAGGCCCAGCACGAAGAACAGGATGAACGTGCCGAATTTGCCAGCCTTGGATTTCTTCGCCAGATCCCAGACGATAAAACCCATGAAACCAATAAGGACGGTGACCAGGATGGTCATCATCCACTCTTCAAAAAGCACGGGGTCCATCAGTTGCTCCAGTCGGACGGCGGTATCGGGCGATTATAGAAAGTCCGTCACCACGCCGGTACGCGGCTCAACCACGCAGATGAACCAGGGGTAGTTCCGTGCTGGCCAGCACTTGATTGAGCACAAAGCTCGACTTGACGCTGGTGACGCCTTCGATGCGGGTAAGATGGCCCAACAGCAGTTTCTGGTAGTGATCCATATCAGGAACCACAACTTTCAGTTGATAATCGGCATCCATTCCCGTCACCAGGCTGCACTCCAGCACTTGGGGCAGGTTGCGAATCTGCTGTTCAAAGTGCTCGAACCGCTCCGGGGTGTGCCGGTCCATGCCGATCAGGACATAGGCGGTCAGGTTCAGGCTGAGCTTCTTGCGGTCCAGCAATGCGACCTGCCGCACGATATAGCCATCGTCCTCAAGCTGCTTGACCCGTCGCGAGCAAGGCGAAGGTGACAATCCTATGCGTTCTGCCAGTTCCTGGTTGGAAATGCGTGCGTCACGTTGCAGTTCGGCCAGGATGCTCAGGTCATATCTGTCGAGCTTGCTCACGATGTTCCCCTTTTCAAGTTGAATTGCGCTGAATTATTGATATGAAGTCAAAAATTGCGCAAGTGATGTTTTTATAAGCAATCTTCGCAATCATTTGTCGGTCTGGCAGGCCTATTCTTTTCAACAGAATCACTGCCCGGACATAGCGTCCAGCGCGGCTCGCCCAATCAGGCCAGCTGCGGCCTCCCACCCAACAGGGTTGGCCAGGCCCCCGGGCTGCATACTGTCCAGAAGACGGCATGAGGTGAGCCGGCGTCATAAGCGTCGTGCCAGGACGAAGTATCCCGAGGGGGCCAGCAGGCCCCCTTTTCTTTGCGTCCTGATAAAGTGCGCAGAACGGCGCGCCTCTATTGCAGTCTTATTTACGTCTATCCGCGTCCTAGTGAGGAAAGCATGAAATCAGGCATCTGGAAGCTGACGGGGTTAAGTCTGCTGTGTTTGAGCATCAGCGCCCATGCGTTGGCCGATGATGATTCCTTGAAGGACCAGTACCGAGGCAGCGCCAGCGACAACGCGCAGCAACGCAGGATTCAACAACAGCAACAGAACCAGCTGAATCAGGTCGAACGCCAGCAACAACAGCAGATTCAGCAGCAACAGAACCAGCAGCGTCAGGTTGAGCGCCAGCAACAGCAGCAGATTCAACAGCAGCAAAACCAGATGCGTAACGTCGAGCGCCAGCAGCAACAACAGATGTATCAGCAGCAATTGAATCAGCAGCGTCAGATTCAGGAACAGCAGAATCAGCAACGTCAGGTCGAGCGTCAGCAACAGTTGCAGCAACGCCAGAACAACCTGCCGATCGAGACGGCACCTCGCGAGTCCTGGCAGACCCAGCAACCGCGTCAGGGCTATTACCAGGATATTCCGCGCGGCAATCGCAACTGGCAGGCAGGCAGCGGTCGCCCCAATGACCGTTGGGACGGACGACCCGACGGGCGTGGCAATGGCTGGGGCGATGGCCCACGGTATCGGCCCGGCTACACGATAGATCGTGTTCCCGGTGGTTATTCGCGCATTCCTTATCGCGGGCAGGATTACTTCTACTCGCAAGGCTATTGGTATCGCCCTCAAGGCCCGCGCTATGTGGTGGTGACGCCGCCTTATGGCCTGCGGGTGCGCAGCCTGCCGTCCTATTCACAGGAAATCTGGATCGGCAGCTCGCTGTTGTTCCTGGCGGCCGGTACTTACTACGCCTATCAGAGCGACAGTCAGGATTATGTCGTGGTCAACCCGCCACAGAATCAGTCCTACAACCAGGCCCCCGTCCAGAATGGCTATGATCCGGTGGCTTATCCCCTCAATGGGCAAAGTCAGGAGCAGGTCGAGCTGGATCATTACCAATGCTACCGCTGGGCCGCAGAGCAAAGCGGCTTCGATCCGGCGAATATCACTTACCAGCCACAGGCTGAAGTGGTGGACCTCTACCGTCGCTCTATGGGCGCCTGCCTCGTCGGGCGTGGCTACAGCGTCAATTAGGTTTATCAGGCGATAGCCTGTTTCACCACTTCCTGAGGATCGGCATGCACCAGCACTTCCGCTTTCGGATAGCGCTGGTGTATCGCTTCTGCGACGTCATCGCACAGCGCATGCGCGACACTGAGCGTCAGGCTCCCCGGCAACTCCAGATGTAATTGCACGAACCAGCGATTGCCGGAAATTCTTGTCCGAAGATCATGCGCCCCCAGAACCCCCGGTACGCTACAGGCCAGTTCCAGCATGCGCTGGCTGACATCGGGAGGCAGTTCTTCGTCCATCAGCACCGATACCGTTTCGCGAGCAATCTGAAACGCACTCCACAGAATGTAGACGGCAATTCCAAGGCCGAAGTACGCATCCAGTTGTTGCCAGCCAAACAACGTGAGTGTCAGCGCCACCAGAATGCTGAAATTGAGCAGCAGATCGGAGCGGTAATGCAGCGAGTCGGCGCGGATGGCTGCCGAACCCGTTTCCTTGATGACCTTGTGCTGCAACAGTAGCAGCCCCAGGGTCAGAATCAGGGACAGTGCCATCACCGCGATACCCAGGCCCGCCGCGCCCAGAGGTTCGGGGTGCTGAATACGCTCGATGGCCTGAAAGGCGATCAGGCCGGCACTGACCGCAATGAACAGTGCCTGAGCCATGCCCGACAAGGCTTCGGCCTTGCCGTGGCCATAACGATGATCCTCATCCGCCGGACGCAGCGCGTAATGCACCGCCAGCAGGTTGAGAAAGGACGCCGCGCCATCGAGCAGCGAGTCAGTCAGCCCGGCCAGCAGACTGACCGAGCCGCTGAACCACCAGGCCACGCTCTTGGCAATGATCAGGGTGCTGGCTACCAGCAGCGATGCTCGCGTCGCAAGACGCAACAGACGGGCATGTTCGGTGCTGGTGTTCATGGCGCTTCCTTTCAATCTGCCTTAAGCCGCAGGGCGCAGGCCCAGTGTTGCCAGTTGCTCAACGCTGCCCTTGTACTGGATCAGTCGTGGATCGTTGAGCGGCAGGGATTGGCCCAGCTCGGTTTCCAGAATGGCTTGCAGCTTGCTGTTGTCGACGCTGCCGTCAGCCTTGATCGCCGGTTGCAGCTTTTGCGGGTCGATCTGGGCATGCCCGGTCGGGGTGTAGTAGATCGCGCCCGTGGTGAAGTCCACGGCCAGCGCAATCACGCCCGGAATCACATAGAACAACAGGCCGACCGCATCCAGAGCGAGGATGGCCGGGTCGATCTTGCCTTCGATCTGGCCGCGACGATCAGGATAGAAAATGCTGCCGCACGCCGAAATCTGGGTCAAAAGGGTGGCGACCAGAATGCCGCCGACGAAACGGGATGGGATGCGCATGGAGAACTCCTGAGATGAAGTGGCAACTATACAAGGCAAAGGCTACGTCGCTAAGACTATTGCGTATCCCGGTGGTTCTTTGAGTGAACATATATTCACGGTAGTTGAACCCCGAGCGGGTCCGACTTTGTAGGAGCGGATTCATCCGCGAACAGACAACGCATCATTTTCAAAAATACCGCTTTCCTGGACAAATCCGATCCTGCCGAGCTTCTGCAAACGCCTGTGACGCTTATAATCGGCCGCCTGTTCTGGAGCCGCCATGATTTCCCTGCCCATCGATGCTGTCCTGCCGGCCTTGCGCCAGGCACTGACCTCCCGCCACGAAGCTGTCCTCGAGGCGCCGCCCGGCGCGGGCAAGACCACCCGCGTGCCTTTGGCGCTGCTGGAGGAACCCTGGCTGGCCGGGCAAACCATCCTGATGCTGGAGCCGCGTCGCCTTGCCGCCAGGGCAGCGGCCGAGCGGTTGGCCAGTGAGCTGGGCGAAAAGGTCGGGGAAACGGTCGGCTACCGGATCCGGCTGGACAGCAAGGTCGGCCCCAGGACCCGTATCGAAGTGGTCACCGAAGGGATTCTGACTCGACGCTTGCAGGACGACCCGGCGCTGGAAGGCGTGGGGCTGCTGATTTTCGATGAGTTCCACGAGCGCAGTCTGGACGCCGACCTGGCACTGGCCCTGAGTCTCAACGGCCGCGATCTGTTTCGTGACGAGCAACCGCTGAAGATTCTGCTGATGTCGGCCACCCTGGAAGGCGAGCGTCTTTCCACGTTGCTGGATGATGCACCAGTGGTCCGCAGCGAAGGGCGCATGTTTCCCGTCACCCTGCAGTGGGGGCGGCCTTTTCAGCCGGGCGAGTTCGTCGAGCCGCGTGTGGTGCAGACTGTCCTTGATGCGTTGGGCAGTGAGTCCGGCAGCTTGCTGGTGTTTCTGCCGGGGCAGGCGGAAATTCGCCGGGTGCATCAGCAATTGGCCGATGCGTTGGGCGAGCGCACTGACATTCTGTTGTGTCCGTTGCATGGCGAGCTTGACCTGAGTGCTCAGCGAGCGGCCATCGAGCCTTCGCCCAGAGGTGTGCGCAAGGTGGTGCTGGCGACCAATATCGCGGAAACCAGCCTGACCATCGATGGCGTACGTGTGGTGATCGATGCCGGGCTGGCACGGGTGCCGCGCTTTGATCCGGGCAGTGGCATGACGCGCCTCGACACTCAGCGTATTTCCCGCGCCAGTGCAACGCAGCGAGCGGGGCGGGCAGGGCGTCTGGAGCCCGGTGTGTGTTACCGGCTCTGGTCCGAAGCACAGCATGATCAGCTCGCGGCTTATGGTACGGCGGAAATCCTGCAGGCGGATCTGGCCGGGCTGGCGCTGCAACTGGCGCGCTGGGGTGTGACGCCCTCTCAACTGGTCTGGCTCGATGTGCCTCCGCCTGCGGCTTATGCACAGGCCCAGGATCTGTTGGTCAGGCTGGGGGCGTTAAGCAACCCGCAAGGCCAGGAACGAAAACTGACCCCGCATGGACAGGCGATGGCGGAGTTGCCCGCGCATCCTCGTATCGCCCATTTGTTGCTGCGTGGTCATGCGCTGGGACTGGGGGCCTTGGCGTGCGATGTGGCGGCCTTGTTGGGAGAGCGCGATATTCTTCGGGGAGCGGGTGCTGACCTGCACAGCCGTCTGGTGATGGTATCCGGTGAGTCAAAAGCGCATCGTGGTGCGCAGGGCGGTGTACAACGTGCGAAACAACTGGCGCGTCAGTACCGCGGCTATCTTGGCGGGGCTGTCACGGCACCGGTGAGCGATCCGGATCATTCCCGCTGGCTGGGTTGCCTGCTGGCTCTGGCCTATCCGGATCGGGTGGCGCAGCAGCGTCGGGCAGGCGGTGCCGAATATCGCCTGGCCAACGGTCGTGCCGCCTTGTTCGCTGAGGTCGATGCACTCATGAAACAGTCATGGCTGGTGATCGCCGACCTCGGCAGCCGTCAGGGCCAGCGCGAGGAGCGGATCTATCTGGCGGCGGAATTCGATCCGGCGTTGTTCGACTCCGTGCTGTCGGAACAGGTGACGCTTGTCGATCAACTGGACTGGGATGAACGCGAAGGTGTGTTGCGCGCCGAGCGACAGCGCAAGGTCGGGGAACTGATCCTGAGTCGAGAGCCGTTGACCGGTCTGGACGAAGCCGCACGTGGGCAGGCATTGCTGGGGCTGGTACGACGCAAGGGGCTGGAGCTGTTGCCCTGGACGCCGGAGCTTCGGCAATGGCAGGCGCGGGTAACGATGCTGCGCCAGCTTGATCTGGAAAAACAGGACACCAGCGAATGGCCTGACGTCCGTGATCCTGCCTTGCTCGACAGTCTGGAATCCTGGCTGCTGCCGTATCTGGGCAAAGTGACCCGGCTCAGCCACTTCGGCAATCTGGACCTGCCTTCGATGCTGCACACCCTGCTGCCCTGGCCGTTGCCGCAGCGGCTGGACGAGCAGGCACCGCATCATCTGAGCGTGCCGTCCGGTTCATCGGTGCGTCTGGACTACAGCGAATACCCCCCAATCCTTGCCGTGCGTCTGCAAGAGCTGTTTGGTCTGTCGGACACTCCCCGCATCGCCAATGGCCGACAAATCGTCAAACTGCACCTGCTGTCTCCGGCACGTCGCCCGGTGCAGGTGACTCAGGATCTGGCCAACTTCTGGCGCAGTACATATGCGGAAGTTAAGAAGGATTTGAAAGGGCGATACCCGAAGCATTATTGGCCGGACGATCCGTTGATTGCAGAGGCGACGGCGCGGGTTAAACCCCGGAAGTAAGGTATGGGTACTGGCCTTTTGCTAAGAACGAAAGGGCTGATTGTTTTTTTGTGTTACATATTGCGTTAGGAAAATTCCTACAGTAAGTTGCATGCCGAACAGCAGTCCCGGATGGGTTGCATAAATGGATTTTAGTTCGCCACTCGGTGGACGTTTACAAGGAAGTCATGGCATGCAGACTGTCTATACGCTCGGCCCTGAAGGCACTAATTGTGCAACCGCTGCTCAGTGGTGGCTTGATTCCCTGGGCGACAAGAAAGCGCCGGGTTCTGTCCCTCGTATTGTTCTTCATGAAACCCTCGAACAAGCCTTTGAAGAGTTAGCCGAAAAGCAGGACGGCTATCTATTGAGTTGCGCCGCCTACCCTGACTTGCACACCCTTATCTTTACCCGTCTGGGCGATATGGAACTGTGTGACAGTTTTATTATGCCAACCCACTCCATGGTGCTGGCCAGTCGTACGTCGGCGGACCGGATCAAGAGCGTGGCAACTCATCCCGCACCGCAATCACTGGTCGCCAGCCAGTACGACAAGGTGTTTGCCAACAGCAATGCCGATGCTGCCGTGTTGTGCAGCACGGGCAAGGCGGATGCCTGCGTCACCACGGTGGTGGCGGCCGATCGGCATGAACTGAACGTCGTCCAGGACTTCGGTCAGGTGCCCATGGCCTTTCTGGTCCACTCGCTGAAGCGAGCCGATCATGCATAAGGTCGATCCCTGCGGTGCCATCGTCACCCTTGTCGATACGATACGTGCCCGCCAGGAACTGGACGGGAGCATCAAGGACCCGAGTCCTGCGGATTACGCGCTGGTCAATGAGCTGGCAGGCGAACTGGACCGCCAGGCCGGTCATATCGACGGGCTTTCCCCCGGACTGCTGGCCGCGACACTGGGAGATCTGGGACGCTGGGCTCAGAACGGGCTGGATCAACGTCCTCTGTTCGATACGACATTGGCGTCTTTCAAGACCCCACTGCCCGGTGAGGCCCTGTTCTTCCTGGCGCCCATGCGTGCCACCAATGGCCCTGACCCTGAAGGTTTCAGACTTGAACTTGTCACGGGTTATCGCAGTGAAACGTCTTATCTGGCCGAGGCCAGTCAATATACGGAACACTATGTTGCTCCATTTCAGTGCATAAAAATGGGCGCGGCTTCAAAGGGCTTTTTACAGGGCAATTGTATTGTGCTGTTTCCCGAGTCGGTGGCTGCCGAGAATAAAGTGGATAAACAAGCGTTTGCCTTGTTTTTCTTCAGCAAGTTCTTTCATATCTATAACGACCAGACATTATTGGAAGCCGATCGGTTATTTGGTCGCGACAGCGATTTTCTGTTCGGGCAATTACGCAGTCGCGAAATGTCTGAAACCGATATGTATGACGCCCGTTGTCTGTGGGGTTATTACCACGATTATGCGCACCATACCGGACCCCGTCCGCTGGACAAGAACCTGTATATCAAACTGAACTGGTTTACCGGCCTTCTGGAAGAAACCAAGTGCGACCTGATTACGGTGCGTCTGGTGCAGAAACACCGTCCGGATTTCTGGCAGGAAATTGCCGAGTTCATCTTGCTGGAACGCATGTTCCGCTACCCCAAGGGCTCGGATCAGCACATGACGTTCGATGCCGGCACGGGGATCCTGCTGTTCGAGATTCTGATGAACGCCGGGGCGCTGGTCGAGGATGAGCATGGGCGTCTGGGTTTCGATGCCGTGCGTCTTGAAGAACAGATAGCCACGGTGATTTCCGATATCGAGGCACTGGAGTCTCTGGACGACGAGGCCTACCTGGCCGGAGCCAGGGATTATGTCCACAGGCACCTGGGCCTGCCGGAGCACTCCAAGGCACGCTTCAACTTCCCGGCCTCGCAATATGCGCGGCGGGTGCTTGAGGAGTCGCCTCGTTGAGCGCCTTGAAAGGGCGATTGTTACTGTTCACCTTCGCGATCCTGACGCTGTTTTCGATCAGTTGGCTGCTCTCCAAGAACCTGATTGGCAGCATCCCGGTGATGCATGCCGTCGGGCTTCGGCTATGGGCGACAACCGCTGCCTTGTGGTTGATCGTGGCGTTTCGTGAACGGGCGGTATGGGCCTCGATTCCCTTGAGGTCAAAAATGCCGGGGTTCTTCCTGCTGTCGATCCTGGGGTTTTCCCTGTATTTCGCCAGCAGCTTTGGAGCCCTTAAAACACTCAAGGCCAGTGACCTGACCATGGTGCTGGCGACCATTCCGGGCATTACCTATCTGCTGGGGTTCCTGTCTCGCAGCCTGGGGTTCTCCTGGCTGAAGTTCAGTGGCGTGCTGATCGTCAGCGCAGCGGCACTGGCCTTCAATGCGAGTGGTAACGAAGGCGGAGCGGTGAGCCCGGCAGGTATCGCCCTGGCTCTGGTGGCGGCGTTTTCCTATGCCGTCTATGGATTGCTGTCCAAGCGTTACCTCAAGGATTTGCCACTACTGACGTCTTTGGCCTGGGTGACGCTGATCTCCGCCATGACGTTCGTCCCGCTGTTTGTGATCGAGCCTGCTCCGCTGTTGGCACTGAACCTCAACGATGCCCTCAAGGTGCTCCTGCTGGGAGCGGCCTGTTCGGCACCGGTTTATGTGCTGTACCAGAAAGTGCTGGCCGAAGGCGGCGTCTTGTACGCCAACGCCATTGGCTTGCTTGCACCTTTTGCAGTGGTTACCGGTGAATGGTTGATTGGCGCCGGCGCGGCATTGAGTGCCGTGAAAGTCATTGCGATGGCGGCGGCCGTCATCGGTATCACTCTGTTATTCGTCGATGCATCGGGTAGCACCGGATGGCATGTGAAACGGCGCTCCCCTGATTCCCGGTTAGTGAGGAAATAAAATGAAAAAGCTGGCGTTGGTTTGCCATCGCAGTGCCAAGCTGTCGTTCGTCTTCGAGGCTGCCCAGGCGGCCGGTATCGAGCTGGTACTGATTTACGACAAGACCGAGAGCGCACCCGCTCAGTTGCCAGCGGTCACCTCGACCTGGCAGTTGCCGGTGTTCGATGAGCCGGAAGCTGCGCTGGAGGCTTTCGCGGCCGGTGTAGAGGCCCGCGGGATCGGCGGTGTCATGACCGTTCGTGAAGAAGCCATCATCTGGACGGCCATGGCCGCCAGACGAATCGGCACACCGGGCATCGAGCCGGAAGTGGCGGCGCTGGCGCGCAACAAATACCTGATGCGTCAGGCCTTTGCCGAGGCAGGCCTGAGGTCGCCGGGTTTCCGTTACATCGATAACCCCGAAGACCTTTCACAAGCCCGGACTCTGGGGCTGCCGCTGGTGATCAAGCCGCTGTCCGGCTGGTCGAGCACCGGGGTGATGCTGGCCAGGACTGACGAAGAACTGCCCGGCCTCGTCAAGGCCGTATGGGACGTGCAGAGCAACGACCTGGCGCGTTTCTACGACAAGGACAAGGCGGTGGGCCTGGTGGTCGAGCAGTACCTGCCCGGCAAAGAGTTTGTGGTGGAGTGTTTTGTCGACATCGAAGGCGTGCATGTGCTGGCCGTCGGCGACAAGGGCCAGCCTGAGGGGCCGTGGTTCGAGGAAACGATCTATCGCCAGCGTCGCGATCTCGACAATCCGCTGATCGTTGCCTTGTGCGACGCCGCGCGGGCCGGAGTGAAAGCACTGGGGATCACCATGGGTGCTGCCCACGTGGAGCTTCGACTGGATGCCCAGGAGCAGCCTTATGTGATTGAAATCGGTGCCCGGATCGGTGGTTCGGGGGTGTCGCATTTTGTGGTGGAGCAAAGCACCGGCGTTTCGTTCGCCAAGCTGTGCATGCACGCCGCCCTGGGCCTGCCGACCCCGGCCTTGCCCGATGTGCTCCCTACGCCCAAGGTGGCGGCGAACTACATCATCCCGTTGCGTGGCGATGGCCGTTTCAGCGGTTTCTCGGGGCTGGAAAAGGTCGAGCAACATCCTGAAACCGCCCGTGTCGTGATCTTTTTCGAGGCTGGCCATGTTTCCCCGCCACCACCGGCCTTTGGTGGCTATCCGGGGTTCATCTTCTCGGTGCATGCCTCCGACGAAGCCGCCCACGGCTATCACCAATGGCTCGATGAGACGTTGAGCATCACCTGGAATCAATGACGACCGCGCGTCACTCGTATTAGGGATCGAGACATGGAACATCCGGATCTGGATTGGAACAACCTGGGCTTCAGCTACAGAAAGACTGACTTTCGCTACATTTCGCACTGGCGCGATGGCGAATGGCAGGAAGGCTACCTGACTGAAGACAATCTGCTGCACATCAGCGAAGGCTCGACGGCCTTGCATTATGGCCAGCAGTGCTTTGAGGGTATGAAGGCATACCGTTGCAAGGATGGCTCGATCAACCTGTTTCGCCCTGACCAGAATGCGGCGCGCATGCAACGCAGTTGCTCACGGTTGTTGATGCCGACGGTATCGACCGAGCATTTCATCGAGGCCTGCAAAAAGGTGATCAAGGCCAACGAACGCTTCCTGCCACCCTACGGGACGGGCAGCTCGCTGTACCTGCGGCCTTTCGTGATCGGTGTCGGGAACAACATCGGCGTCCGCAGCGCACCGGAGTTCATCTTCTGCGTGTTCTGCATCCCGGTCGGCGCATTGTTCAAGGGCGTGTTGCAGCCCAGCAACTTCGTCATCTCGGACTATGACCGTGCAGCTCCCAACGGCACCGGCGCAGCCAAGGTGGGAGGCAACTATGCCGCCAGCCTGCTGCCCGGCACCGAGGCCCGGGAAGCCAGCTTTGCCGACTGCATCTACCTCGACCCATTGACCCACAAGAAGATCGAAGAAGTCGGTTCGGCCAACTTCTTTGCCATCACCTACGACGACACCTTCGTGGCACCGCGCTCACCATCCGTGCTGCCCGGCATCACCCGCGCCTCATTGATCGAACTGGCCCAGAGCCGCCTCGGGCTGAATGCGGTGGAAGAGGATGTCTACATCGACAACCTCGGCGATTACAAGGA
Organism: Pseudomonas sp. NPDC089734; assembly: GCF_044748865.1. Classification (NCBI taxonomy): domain Bacteria; kingdom Pseudomonadati; phylum Pseudomonadota; class Gammaproteobacteria; order Pseudomonadales; family Pseudomonadaceae; genus Pseudomonas; species Pseudomonas sp. NPDC089734. The sequence goes on from NZ_JBIVGV010000017.1 coordinate 117,907, forward strand.
AGCCGGTGCCTGTGGAACCGCTGCGGTGATCACACCGATTGGCGGCATCCACTACAAGGACCGCCTGCATGTGTTCCACAGTGAGCAGGAGGCTGGGCCTATTACCCAGCGCCTGTTCAATGAACTGACAGGGATTCAGAACGGCGATATTGAAGCGCCGGCGGGGTGGATTGAGAAGGTGTAGAGGGGGGGCAGGAAAAGCGGGGGATTACTCCGTTTTTCCTGTGTGGGGGGGAGAGGTAATAATGGCTATGGTTCTCTTACACCTGAAGTGAGGGATTTTGCTGATGGTTGCCCTGGTAATGGGATTTATGTATTCAAGGCGAGTTGATACTGATGAAAGTTTATTTTTTAATTGGGGCGATTCGGTCTTGTTTAACGCAATTTTTTATGGGGAGTGTACTTTTTGTATGTGCCTGCTTTTCTAGTATTGCTTTTGCTGAAGTGGTATATGATGCGCTAGGCACTGGTGGGCATTGGATGCATGAAGATGACTTTAAAACAAGAGAACAGGCTTTTGCCCGCTGCAATGCCTTTGCTGTTGAATATGGAGCCGAGCCTGGAAACCCTTGGAATTGCTCGCCTATGGACGAGCTTATCGCACCTGGCGTATACCGTGGTACATTTGCTGGCTCTGGATGGTGGATTGTAAAAGAGACGGGGAAAGCTCATTTTGGGCAATTCTATTGGGGTAAATGTGCTTCGCCTCTAGTATTTAATGTGTCGACTTCCAAGTGCGGTAATGATGAACAAAAAGGCGCTCCCCCACCCGAAAGCTGTGTCGGCAATCCCATCAGTTTAGCAGTCGGTAATAAGTATCAGCAGGAAATCGATTATAAAACAAAAAGTATAGGTGCGCCTGTATTCACTCGTGCCTACAACAGTCTGGATGGTCTATGGCGACATAACTATTCCACATTTATCCGCTTTGCCATTGGCAAGTTATCGCTGGTTCATGCGGACGGTCGCGAATCATTCTTTAGCGTTGAAGGAGATATTGCCACTGCATATCCAACCGAAACCGGCTTGCTAGCCAAGACAGGGGATAATTGGCTCTATACCGCAGACAACAACGAGCGCTTCACCTTCGATGCAGGTGGGCGTTTGATCGAGTGGATTGATTCTGCCGGACTCAGGCAGCAACTGGCTTATGCCAATGATCAGGTGACGGTGACCAGCGATAGCGGGCAGTCACTGATCTTTACCGAGGACACGCAGCATCAACCCTTGAGCCTTGTGGCTCCTGGCCTACAGATCAATTACAGCTATGACAGTAACAAGCACCTTGTTCAACTGACCCGTACGCGTGGTTCTCAGACAGAGCAGAGACAGTTTCACTATGAGGATGCGCGCAACACAGGTCTGCTAACGGGTATTACCGATGAACGTGGTGTTCGTTTTGCGATCTGGTCCTACGATGATCAAGGCCGAGCCATCAGCAGTCAGCACAGCGGCGGTGCAGGTCTGACTCAAGTCGCGTACAACACGGATGGTTCCCGTACGGTGACCAATGAGCTAGGTAAAACAACGATCTATCGTTACCAGCAGATTGGAGGCATCAAGCGTGTCACTTCAATCGAAGGTGAGCCCTCGCCGAACTGCCCGGCCAGCAACTCCAGTTACACCTATAACGATCGCGCTCAAGTGTTGACCAAGACCGATGCTAAAGGGCTTGTAACGACTTACACCTACAACTCTCGGGGTCTGGAGGCCAGCCGTACCGAAGCAAGCGGAACCACCGAGGCTCGTACGGTTACGACCGAGTGGGATCCTGATCGATTCTTGCCGACCAGGATCGTTGAGCCGAATCGCATCACGGTATACAGCTACGACAGCCAGGGACGTGAACTCAGTCGGCAGATTACATCCCGATGAGCCCTATTTATCTGAAGGATCTGAGTATGCGTATGTTGATCTTGCGATTATTGATCGCGAGTTGTGTTTGCTCGTGGCCGGCATTTTCTGCGTATGCCAGCACTGTCACCCGTACATATACCGCTTTGGGGCAAGTGGCGAGTATCGATGGTGCCCGGACGGATGTCAGCGATATCACCCAGTATTCCTATGACGCTCAAGGTCATCTCACGACGGTAACCTTTCTGAATTAGACCAATTTGGAGTGATCTATGAGAATCCATCGCAAAATGGGTTGGCCTTTAATCGTCGCTGCATTATTTGTCGCGACAAATAGCCTATACGCAAATAGTGCGCCCATTGAGTACTGGGCAGCACCCAATGGTTTGAAACTGGGATTTAAAACCCCCAAAGAAGTTTGTGATTATATGTTCTATGATTATTGGGGTGGAGATTTAGCTAATTTATACCTTCCTGAAAAAAATTATTACGCCACGCCTCCCACCACATATTTGTGCGCCATAAAGTCGAATTGGGAGGGCGCTAACTTTTCGGGAGCTGTTTTAGCATATGCCAACTGTGATTCTGGCAAGAACTTTGACTATGGCTCCGTGTCTTGTGAGTTTACCTCCCAGAAGGGAGCTCCGGATGATAAATATTCTTGCCGTATTGATGGGCCGACCTATGCTCGAGGAAATCCAGTCAATGTTGCGACTGGATATAAATATCAGGAGGAAACAGACATTTCAGGCCCTATTGAAGTTTCGCGTTACTACAATAGTGGGGATGCTCGATGGCGTCACAACTATTCGGCGCGGTTAGAAGGTAAGCGCTCCATAAACCCCACATTCAAAGCCGCTGCTTGATCACGGATGCTGTGCTCCCGATTTCTTTCTGGAGCCCGCCAACCATGATGC
>NZ_JBIVGV010000018.1:0-119339 GCF_044748865.1 Pseudomonas sp. NPDC089734
TGTCGACCTTTGAAGGTCCGATGATGGCCATCAAGACCGTCAACGCCCTTTCCCACTACACCGACTGGACCATCGGTCACGTACACGCCGGCGCACTCGGCTGGGTGGCAATGATCTCCATCGGCGCGCTGTATCACATGATTCCCAAGGTCTTCGGTCGTCAACAGATGCACAGCCTGGGCCTGATCAACGCGCACTTCTGGCTCGCCACCATCGGCACCGTGCTCTACATCGCCTCGATGTGGGTCAACGGCATTACTCAAGGCCTGATGTGGCGTGCGGTGAACGAAGACGGAACCCTGACTTACTCCTTCGTCGAAGCCCTGCAGGCCAGCCACCCGGGCTTCATCGTTCGTCTGGTCGGTGGCGCCATCTTCCTCGTGGGCATGTTGCTGATGGCCTACAACACCTGGCGCACCGTGCGGGCTTCCAACCCTGCCGAAGCCGCCGCTGCAGCACAGATGGCCTGAGGAGCTGACCATGAAACATGAAGTGATCGAGAAAAACGTCACCCTGCTGATGATCCTGATGGTTCTGGCCGTCAGCATCGGCGGCCTGACCCAGATCGTGCCGCTGTTCTTCCAGGACGTGACCAACAAGCCGGTCGAAGGCATGAAGCCCTACACCGCCCTGCAACTCGAAGGCCGCGACATTTACATCCGCGAAGGTTGCGTGGGTTGTCACTCCCAGATGATCCGTCCGTTCCGTGCCGAAACCGAGCGTTATGGCCACTACTCGGTAGCGGGCGAAAGCGTCTGGGATCATCCGTTCCTGTGGGGTTCCAAGCGTACCGGTCCTGACCTGGCCCGCGTCGGCGCACGCTACTCGGACGACTGGCACCGCGCTCACCTGTACAACCCGCGCAACGTCGTGCCGGAGTCGAAAATGCCTGCCTATCCATGGCTGGTGACCCAGCAGGTGGACAGCAGCAACACCGAAGCCAAGATCCGCGCCATGCGTACCCTGGGCGTGCCTTACACCGATGCCGACATCTCCGGTGCCGTCGCCAGCCTCAAGGGCAAGACCGAAATGGATGCACTGGTCGCCTACCTGCAAGTGCTGGGCACTTCCATCAAGAGCAAGAGGTGAGGCATGGATATCCAAGACTTGCGCGGCCTCGGCACGTTGGTAGTGGCGATCGCCTTCATCGGGATGTCCCTGTGGGTATCCAGCAGCAAACGCAACCCGGATTTCGCCGAGGCTCGCATGGCGCCCTTTGCCGACGAGCCACACCCCTTGAGCACTGACGCGAAACCTGAAACGGAACAACCTGTCGTGCGGAGTAACCAGCCATGACCACCTTCTGGAGCACCTATATCTGCGTGCTGACCCTCGGCAGCCTGATCGGGCTGACCTGGCTGTTGATCGGCACACGCAAAGGCGAAACCAAGGGCAGTACCGACCAGACCATGGGCCACAGCTTCGACGGCATCGAGGAGTATGACAATCCGTTGCCGCAATGGTGGTTCATGCTGTTCGCGGGCACTCTGGTGTTCGCAGTCGGCTACCTGATCCTCTACCCGGGCCTGGGTAACTGGAAAGGCATCCTGCCCGGTTATGAAAACGGCTGGACCGGTGCCCACGAATGGGAAAAGGAAATGGACCGGGCGGATGCCAAATTCGGCCCCATCTTTGCCAAGTTCGCCGCCATGCCCGTGGAAGAAGTCGCCAAAGACCCGCAGGCCCTGAAAATGGGCGGCCGTCTGTTCGCCTCCAACTGCTCGGTGTGCCACGGCTCGGATGCCAAGGGTGCCTACGGCTTCCCTAACCTGACCGACACCAACTGGCGCTGGGGCGGCAGTGCCGACACCATCAAGAACAGCATCATGATGGGTCGTGTCGCGGCCATGCCAGCCTGGGGTCCCGTGATCGGTGAAGAAGGCGTCAAGAACGTCGCCGCCTACGTTCGCCACTCGCTGGCCGGTCTGCCACTGCCTGCCGACAACACCGCCGATCTGGCCGCCGGACAGCAAGTATTCAGCTCGACTTGCGTAGCGTGTCACGGTGCAACAGGTAAAGGTGTCGAAGCAATGGGCGCCCCCAACCTCACACAACCGGGCGGTTTCATCTACGGCACCAGCCTTGCGCAACTGCAACAGACCATTCGTCTTGGTCGCCAGGGTCATATGCCTGCTCAGGCCGATTTGCTGGGCAATGACAAAGTGCAATTGCTGGCCGCCTATGTGTACAGCCTTTCCCAGAGTCCTGATCAACTCGCCAACAAGGAAAAGCAGTCACAGTAACGATTCAGCCCGTAGCACCCTGAATTCCGCACCCTGCAACGGGGTGCGGAATTTTTCCTGAACAGCCCTCCCCTCACCTCAAACTTCCCATGCCGGTCTTTCACGACTAAGCTTGCCCGCAGTGGACTGGCCTTAGCCTGGTCACAGGTCACGGGAAGAGAATGCCTTCGGCATTTTCCGGCATCACGCGTCTCGACCTGTCTCCCCCGCCTTTTTCGGTCCGCTTCGGCCATGCTCCGGTGTACAGGGAACATGCCTCAAAGGGCCATCGCCTCAACGCAAACACTTGCCCCGGTCTTGACCGTGAGCAGGTTCGTGGCCTTTTGAATACCTATAAATACTGATCCGTGGAACCCTGGAAATGAGCACTGCAATCAGCCCGACTGCTTATAACTATAAGGTGGTCCGTCAGTTCGCCATCATGACGGTGGTCTGGGGAATTTTCGGCATGGGGCTCGGGGTTTTCATCGCCTCGCAGCTTGTCTGGCCCGAGCTGAACCTCGACCTGGAATGGACAACGTTCGGACGTCTGCGCCCCCTGCACACCAATCTCGTGATCTTCGCCTTCGGCGGCTGTGCCTTGTTTGCAACGTCCTATTACGTGGTGCAACGGACCTGCCAGACACGGCTGATTTCCGACAGCCTCGCGGCATTCACCTTCTGGGGCTGGCAAGCGGTGATTGTCGGCGCACTCATCACCCTGCCCATGGGTTACACCACCACCAAGGAATACGCCGAGCTGGAATGGCCGATCGCGATTCTGCTGGCCATTGTCTGGGTCACCTATGCGGTGGTGTTCTTCGGCACCATCGTCAAGCGCAAGACGAAACACATCTATGTCGGCAACTGGTTCTATGGCGCGTTCATTCTGGTGACGGCCATGCTGCACATCGTCAACCACATCTCGCTGCCGGTCAGCCTGTTCAAATCCTACTCGGCCTATGCAGGTGCCACCGACGCGATGATTCAGTGGTGGTACGGGCACAACGCCGTAGGCTTTTTCCTGACCACAGGCTTTCTGGGGATGATGTACTACTTCGTGCCCAAGCAGGCCGAACGCCCCATTTACTCGTATCGCCTGTCCATCGTCCACTTCTGGGCGCTGATCACCCTGTACATCTGGGCCGGTCCGCATCACCTGCACTACACCGCACTGCCAGACTGGGCACAATCGCTGGGCATGGTGATGTCGATCATCCTGCTGGCCCCGAGCTGGGGCGGCATGATCAACGGCATGATGACCCTCTCGGGGGCCTGGCATAAATTACGCACCGACCCGATCCTGCGTTTTCTGGTGGTGTCCCTGGCGTTCTATGGCATGTCGACCTTTGAAGGGCCGATGATGGCCATCAAGACTGTAAACTCGTTGTCCCATTACACCGACTGGACCATCGGCCACGTACATGCCGGTGCCCTGGGCTGGGTGGCGATGATTTCCATCGGTTCGATCTATCACATGATCCCCAAAGTCTTCGGGCGTCCGCAGATGCACAGCATCGGGCTGATCAACGCGCACTTCTGGCTCGCCACCATCGGCACCGTGCTCTACATCGCTTCGATGTGGGTCAATGGCATCACCCAGGGCCTGATGTGGCGAGCAATCAATAACGACGGAACCCTCGTCTATACATTCATCGAGAGCATATCTGCCAGCCATCCGGGGTATATCGTGCGAATGATCGGCGGGGGCATCTTTGCCAGCGGCATGCTGCTGATGGCCTGGAACGTCTGGCAGACGGTACGGACGTCTGACCCGAAAGAAGCAGAAGCCGCTGCCCAGATCGCCGTTGCGGGGACTCACTGATGAAACATGAGGTACTGGAGAAAAACATCGGCCTGCTGGCGTTCTTCATGGTCATTGCCGTCAGCATTGGCGGCCTGACCCAGATCGTGCCGCTGTTCTTTCAGGACGTGACCAACAAGCCGATCGAAGGCATGAAGCCACGCACCGCTCTGGAAGTCGAAGGCCGTGACGTGTACATCGCCAACGGTTGCGTGGGATGCCACTCACAGATGATCCGCCCGTTCAGGGCCGAAACCGAACGCTACGGTCATTATTCGGTGGCGGGCGAAAGCGTCTGGGACCACCCGTTCCTGTGGGGCTCCAAACGTACAGGTCCCGACCTGGCCCGCGTCGGTGGCCGCTACTCGGACGACTGGCACCGCGCCCATTTGTACAACCCGCGCAATGTGGTGCCCGAATCGAAAATGCCGGCCTATCCGTTCCTGGTCGAGAAAAAACTCGACGGCAAGGAAACGGCTAAAAAGATGGAAGTCCTGCGCACCCTCGGCACGCCTTATACCGACGAAGACATCGCCGGTGCCGAAGCCGCCGTGAAGGGCAAGACGGAAATGGACGCGCTGGTGGCCTACCTGCAAGGCCTTGGCACAATCATCAAAAGCAAACGGTGAACGCGATGGATATCGGAATGATTCGAGGTCTGGGCACACTGGTGGTGATGGTGGCCTTTATCGGCCTGGCGCTGTGGGTATTCAGCCCGAAACGCAAGGCTGAATTCGACGACGCGACCATGCTGCCCTTCGCGGACGACCCGAAAGCCGTCGAGCAGATAGAGCAGGAAAACAGTGCCCCCGGGAGCAAGAAAGCATGACCACCTTCTGGAGCCTGTATGTCACGGTTCTGACCCTGGGCACTCTCTTCGTCCTGACCTGGCTGCTGCTGGCAACCCGCAAGGGCCAGCGCAATGAATCGACCGAAGAAACCGTGGGTCACTCCTTCGACGGGATCGAGGAGTACGACAACCCGCTGCCGCGCTGGTGGTTCCTGCTGTTCGTCGCCACCCTCGTGTTTGCTCTGGGCTATCTGGCGTTGTATCCGGGGCTGGGCAACTGGAAAGGCCTGCTGCCCGGTTATCAGTACGCGGATAACGAAAAACAGCTTCAGTTTTCGGACGGCCAGCAAGGCTGGACAGGCGCTCATGAGTGGGAAAAGGAAATGGCTCGCGCCGAAAACCGCTTCGGGCCTCTGTTCGCCAAATACGCGGCGATGCCCATCGAGGACGTGGCCAAAGACCCACAGGCCCTGAAGATGGGCGGCCGTCTGTTTGCCTCCAACTGCTCGGTGTGCCACGGCTCGGACGCCAAGGGCGCCTATGGTTTCCCCAACCTGACCGATGCCGACTGGCGCTGGGGCGGCGACCCGCAGACCATCAAGGCCACCATCATGGACGGTCGTCATGCCGTCATGCCGGCCTGGGGCGAGATTGTCGGTGAACAGGGCGTGCGTGATGTCTCGGCCTACATCCTGACCCGGCTCGACGGTCGCAAACTGCCCGAAGATGCCAAGGCCGACCCCACTGCTGGCCAGAAGATATTCGCGACCAACTGCGTGGCCTGCCATGGGGCAGAAGGCAAAGGCACGCCAGCGCTGGGAGCGCCGGACCTTACCCATCCGGGAGCCTTCATTTATGGGTCGAGCCTTGCGCAACTGCAACAGACCATCCGTTACGGCCGTCAGGGTCAGATGCCTGCCCAGCGCGCCACCCAGGGCAATGACAAGGTTCATCTCCTGGCCGCTTATATCTACAGCCTGTCCCGTCAGGAAAAGCCTGCCGAGCCTCAATGATCGTGCGGACCGGGCAGCCCCGTCGTTCGACGGGGTTGTTGCATCTGGATAAGATTTGTCTGTTGTAGATACGTTTCTACATAACTAGACTGCCGAACGCAGGTCTAGAAACCAACAGACATTTCCAGGAGGTCATGCCATGACAACGACACTCACAAGCCGCGAATTCAATCAGGACACCAGCGGAGCCAAGAAGGCGGCCAACGAAGGCCCGGTGTTCATCACCGACAGGGGGCGTCCGGCCCATGTCCTGCTCTCGATCGAGGACTACCGGAAGCTGACGGGCAGCTCGGTCAGTATCGTCGACATGCTGATCATGCCTGCCGACATCGAGATCGATTTCGATCCCCAACGGGCCGATATCACACCTCGTCACGTGGACCTGTCCTGATGTTCCTGCTCGACACCAACGTGGTCTCCGAACTCAGAAAGCGCCATGTGGACGCCAATGTCGTCGCATGGGCAAACACCACCACACCCGCCAGCCTGTTCATCTCCGCCGTCACGGTCATGGAACTGGAAACAGGCGTATTGCGCATCGAGCGCCGCGATCCCCTCCAGGGCGCGGCACTGCGCACCTGGCTGGAACATCATGTCTTGAAAGCCTTCGCCGGGCGCATCCTGGCCGTGGACAGCGCTGTGGCCAGACGCTGTGCGCAGCTTCATATCCCTGATCCACGCAGCGAATGCGATGCCTTGATTGCTGCCACTGCGCTGATACACGGCATGAAAGTGGTGACCCGCAACACCGTTGATTTTCAGCACAGCGGTGTCTCCGTGCTCAACCCGTGGGTCAGTCAGTTGCATGAAGAACCTGCTGTCTATCGGACAGCGCCCCGCTGACAGACGAACATAATTACCCTGTCAATTGATCCAGATCACTTACACGAACCGCTTGAGGAACCCAACGCGACCAAAGGTCGCAGTCTTGAGGTATAAGGGCAGGCGTATCATGGACGCCATAAGAGACAAGCCTTGATCGCGGTCGGCATGCACTGGCTGCGGCATTTTTCCACTGCCGTGGGACGCCCCAATGAACAACAGGATTCCCGTACACAACATCACCCCGCCCTCCAAGCATGACAGTCATTCTGTCGACCTCTACGCCGCGCGAGAAAACATCTATACCCGCGCCTTCACAGGCCGGTTCCGTAACCTGCGCATGCTGAGCGGACTCGCCTTGTTTCTGGTGTATTTCGGCACGGTATGGCTGAACTGGGGCGGCCATCAGGCGGTGTGGTGGAACCTGCCGGAGCGCAAGTTCTATATCTTCGGTGCCACCTTCTGGCCACAAGACTTCATTCTGCTGTCGGGCATCCTGATCGTCAGTGCCTTCGGCCTGTTCTTCATCACCGTGTATGCCGGGCGCATCTGGTGCGGCTATACCTGCCCGCAAAGCGTCTGGACCTGGATTTTCATGTGGTGCGAAAAGGTCACCGAGGGCGACCGCAACCAGCGCATCAAGCTCGACAAGGCCCCCATGAGCGCCAACAAGTTCATGCGCAAGTTCAGCAAGCACAGCCTCTGGCTGCTCATCGGTTTCGTGACCGGCCTGACCTTCGTCGGTTATTTCTCGCCCATCCGTGACCTGAGCATCGACCTGTTCACAGGGCAGGCCGATGGCTGGGCCTATTTCTGGATCGGCTTCTTTACCCTGGCGACCTACGGCAACGCCGGCTGGCTGCGCGAGCAGGTGTGCGTCTACATGTGCCCGTACGCCCGCTTCCAGAGCGTCATGTTCGACAAGGACACCATGATCGTTTCCTACGACCCACGTCGTGGAGAAACACGTGGCACACGCAAAAAGGACGTGGACTACAAGGCCCAGGGCCTTGGTGACTGTATCGACTGCACCATGTGCGTTCAGGTCTGCCCTACCGGCATCGACATCCGCGACGGCCTGCAGATCGAATGCATCGGCTGCGCCGCCTGTATCGACGCCTGTGACACCATCATGGACAAGATGCACTACCCACGCGGGCTCATCAGCTATACCACCGAACACAACCTGTCGGGGCAGGTCACCCACAAGCTGCGTCCACGGTTGATTGGCTATGCCGTGATGCTGCTGATCATGATCGGCCTGTTGGCCAGCGCCTTCCTCACCCGCTCGCTGGTCGGGTTCGATGTCAGCAAGGACCGTGTGCTGTACCGCGAAAATGCCGAAGGCCGCATCGAAAACGTCTACAGCCTCAAGGTGATGAACAAGGATCAGGTGGATCACACCTACATCCTCGAGGCCACCGGCCTGCCTGACCTGAAACTGCAGGGCAAACGTGAGATCAAGGTGGCGGCGGGCGATATCTTCACCATGCCGGTGGAGCTGTCCAGCGCCCCCGAGAAGATGCCATCGAGCACCAACGAGGTCACCTTCATACTCAAGGACATCGACAACAGCGATACCCGTGTCGAAGCCCAGAGCCGCTTCATCGGCCCACAAATCCGTTAAGGGACACCCGTCATGTCAGTCGCACTCGATTCAAGCCCCTGGTACAAGCACCGCTGGCCATGGATCATCATCGGCATCCTGGCCTGCTCGGTGACCCTGAGCCTGTCAATGGTGACCATTGCCGTCAACAACCCGGACAATCTGGTCAACGACAACTATTACGAGGCCGGCAAAGGCATCAACCGCTCCCTGAACCGGGAGCTGCTGGCCCAGACCCTCAAGCTGCGGGCCAGCATTCATCTGGACGAACAGACCGGTGAGGCCGAGCTGCGCCTGACCGGCAACAGCCAGCCTGAACGACTGGAACTGAACCTGATCTCCCCTACCCAGCCGGACAAGGATCGCCGCATCTTCCTGACCCGCAGCCCCTCCGAAGCCGGTCGCTACATCGGCCAGTTGCAGGACAAGATCGAAGGTCGTCGTTTCGTCGAACTGCTGGGGAGCGAAAACGGCCAGACCTGGCGTCTGTTCGAGGAAGAACAGGTCAGCCATGACGCGGCCCTGATGCTGGGCGACGAGCCGCTGCAAGGTGCGGAAGACAGAAAGAATTGAATACAGAACCCGTAGGAGCGGATTCATCCGCGAACAGACCATCCCCTTTCGCGGATAAATCCGCTCCTACACGCAGTTGCTACCACTGTGCGCTGCCCGTTCCACCGGGCAGCCGCTTCACCGCTGTCGTGCTCGGCGAAACCCGGGAACTGTGCTGCCCCGGCTGCCAGGCCGTAACCCAGGCCATCGTCGCGGGCGGGCTGGAAAGCTACTACAGCCACCGCAGCGACACCTCGACCAACCCCGAAAGCCTGCCCGCGCAACTGGTCGACGAACTGGAGCTGTATGACCGCCCCGACGTGCAGGCTTCGTTCGTACGCCATGAAGGGGAACTGTCCGAAACCACGCTGCTGATGGAAGGTATCAGTTGCGCCGCCTGTGGCTGGCTGATCGAGCGTCACCTGCGCAGTCTGCCGGCCATTGCCGAAGCGCAACTGAACCTGTCCAGTCATCGTCTGCATGTGCGCTGGTCTGAAAGACAGTTGCCTTTAAGCCAGTTACTGGGTGAGCTGCGCAGCATCGGCTACGCTGCCCATCCCTATCAAGCCGATCGCGCCACTGAACAACTGGCCAGTGAAAACCGTCTGGCCCTGCGCCAACTGGGCGTGGCGGGCCTGCTGTGGTTTCAGGCAATGATGGCAACCATGGCCACATGGCCGGAGTTCAACATCGACCTCAGCGCCGAGATGCACACCATCCTGCGCTGGGTCGCGATGTTTCTGACCACCCCGATCATCTTCTACAGTTGCGCGCCCTTCTTTCGAGGTGCCCTGCGCGACCTGCGCACCCGCCACCTGACCATGGACGTGTCCGTCTCACTGGCCATCGGCGGTGCCTATCTGGCAGGGATCTGGACAGCAATCACCGGCACCGGCGAGCTGTATTTCGATGCCGCCGGCATGTTTGCCCTGTTTCTACTGGCCGGGCGCTATCTGGAGCGACGCGCACGGGAGCGGACCGCCGCCGCCACCGCACAACTGGTCAACCTGCTGCCGGCCTCCTGCCTGCGCCTGAGCGAAGACGGTCAGAGCCAGCGGATTCTGCTCAGTGAATTGCGCCTGAATGACCGCGTTCTGGTGCACCCCGGCACCGTCATTCCGGCCGATGGCAAAGTGCTGGAGGGCCAGTCCAGCGTCGACGAGTCGCTGCTGACCGGCGAATACCTGCCGCACCCGCGCAGCGTGGGGGATTCAGTGACGGCCGGTACGCTCAATGTCGAAGGTCCGCTGACAGTCCATGTCCAGGCACTGGGCCATGAAACCCGTCTGTCCGCCATCGTTCGCCTGCTGGAGCGCGCCCAGACCGAAAAACCCCGGCTGGCGGAAATCGCCGACCGCGCCGCTCAATGGTTCCTGCTGGGCTCACTGGCCGCTGCGGTCCTCATCGGTCTGGTCTGGTGGCAGATCGACCCGGCCCGGGCCTTCTGGATCGTTCTGGCGATGCTGGTCGCCACCTGCCCGTGTGCATTGTCACTGGCGACGCCGACAGCCCTGACAGCCGCCACCGGCACCCTGCACAAACTCGGCCTGCTGCTGACCCGCGCTCATGTGCTCGAAGGCCTGAACCAGATCGATACCGTCATCTTCGACAAGACCGGCACTCTCACCGAAGGTCGGCTCACCCTGCGCCGCATCAAGCCGCTCGGCACGCTGGACGCCGACACTTGCCTGAGTCTGGCGGCCGCCCTGGAAAACCGTTCGGAGCACCCCATCGCCCGCGCATTCGGACGAGCACCGCTGGCGGCCACCGACGTCCACAGCACGCCGGGCCTTGGCCTGGAAGGATGTGTCGGGGCACAGCGCCTGCGTATCGGCCAGCCCGGATTCGTCTGCGCCCTGAGCGCCAGCGACATTCCCCCCATGCCGAACGAAGCCGGCCAATGGCTGTTGCTGGGCGATGATCGCTCACCACTGGCCTGGCTGGGGCTCGATGACCGCCTGCGCGAAGAGGCCGGCCAGCTGTTGCAGGCCTGCAAGGCTCGCGGCTGGAAAACCCTGCTGCTGTCGGGCGACAGCTCACCCATGGTCGCCAGCGTTGCCGCTGAACTGGGCATCGACGAAGCCCACGGCGGCCTGCGCCCGGATGACAAACTGGCCATGCTGCAAAAGCTGCATGAACAGGGGCGCAAGGTGCTGATGCTCGGCGATGGCGTCAACGATGTGCCGGTACTGGCCGCTGCGGACATCAGCATCGCCATGGGCTCGGCCACGGACCTGGCGAAAACCAGTGCCGATGCGGTGCTGCTGTCCAATCGCCTGCAGGCACTGGTGCAAGCCTTTGGTCTGGCACGCCGTACACGCCGGGTCATTATCGAAAACCTCTTGTGGGCAGGCCTGTACAATGGCCTCATGCTGCCGTTCGCGGCGCTGGGCTGGATCACACCTGTCTGGGCCGCGGTCGGCATGTCCATCAGTTCGCTGGCGGTCGTGCTCAACGCCTTGCGCCTGACCCGACTACCGGGCACCCAGGCGTCCGTCGTCGTGACTCGACAGCCGGTTCAGGAGGTTTTATGCCCGCGCTCTACATCATGATCCCGGCAGCCCTGCTGCTGGTCGCCATCGCGGTCTATGTCTTTTTCTGGGCGGTGGACAGCGGGCAATACGACGACCTGGAAAGCCCGGCCCACAGCATCCTGTTCGACGACCAGGACCCCAACCATCAAGCCGCCCTGGACGAAGCCTCGCGCAAGCCTCAGGCCATGCAGCAAGGCGAGACGAAGCCCGATGCCTGAGAACACGCCGTTGAACCCCCATGCCTGAACTCGTTCCCCTGCTGCTGTCAGCCCTGATTCTCGGCCTGCTGGGCGGCGGCCATTGCCTGGGCATGTGCGGCGGCCTGATGGGCGCCCTGACCCTGGCCATCCCGCGTGAACAGCGCAGCCGCCGCTTTCGCCTGCTGCTGGCCTACAGCCTCGGACGCATCTTCAGCTATGCCTGCGCAGGGCTGTTGATCGGGCTGGCAGGCTGGGCCGTGGCCAACAGCCCGGTGGCCATGGCCCTGCGTGTGATCGCGGCCCTGCTGCTGATAGCCATGGGCTTATACCTGGCCGGCTGGTGGAGTGGCCTGACGCGTATTGAAAGCCTGGGGCGCGGCTTGTGGCGTCACCTGCAACCGGTCGCGACCCGCTTGCTGCCCGTGTCGAGCCTTCCGCGCGCCCTGCTGCTGGGAGCCTTATGGGGCTGGCTGCCTTGCGGTCTGGTCTACAGCACCCTGTTGTGGTCGGCCAGCCAGGGCAATGCCATCGACAGCGCCCTGCTCATGCTCGCCTTCGGACTGGGCACCTGGCCGGTGCTGCTGGCCACCGGCCTTGCCGCCGAACGCACCACCGCGTTGCTGCGCCAACGGGGGATTCGCATGGCGGGCGGCGCGCTGGTGATTCTGTTCGGGCTGTGGACGATGCCTGGGCCGCATCAACACTGGCTGATGGGCCATTAGGCCTCCTGAGCATCATGTAAACAGTTTCATCGACAGCCCCCGTGCGTATTTGACGCATATCAACACCCTTGTGCAGCCAGCTCCGTAGACTTGCCAACATTGCCAGCCTACCCGGGGGAATGCCCGCATGCTCGACGCCATTCGTTGGGACACAGATCTGATCCGCCGCTACGACCTGGCAGGACCTCGTTACACGTCCTACCCAACCGCAGTGCAATTTCATACGCAAGTCGGAGCCTTCGATTTGCTTCATGCCTTGCGTGAAAGCCGCAAGGCCGTACGCCCCCTGTCGCTGTACGTGCACATCCCGTTCTGCGCGAACATCTGCTACTACTGCGCCTGCAACAAAGTCGTCACCAAGGACCGTGGCCGCGCCCATGCCTATCTGCAAAGGCTCGAGCAGGAAATCCAGACCCTGGCCAGCCATCTGGCGCCCGGTCAGGTGGTCGAGCAACTGCACTTCGGCGGCGGTACACCGACCTTTCTGAGCCATGACGAGCTGCGTCAGCTCATGGCGCAACTGCGCAAGCACTTCAACCTGCTCGATGACGATTCAGGCGATTACGGCATCGAGATCGACCCTCGCGAAGCCGACTGGTCCACCATGGGCCTGCTGCGCGAGCTGGGCTTCAACCGCGTCAGCCTGGGCGTCCAGGACCTGGACCCTGCGGTCCAGCGCGCCGTCAATCGCCTGCAGAGCCTGGAAGAAACCCGCGCCATCATCGAAGCCGCACGCACCCTGCAATTTCGCTCGGTGAACATCGACCTGATCTACGGCCTGCCCAAACAGACGCTCGAAGGCTTCAGTCGCACCGTCGAGGAAATCATCACCCTGCAACCCGATCGCCTTTCGGTGTTCAACTATGCCCACCTACCCGAGCGTTTCATGCCGCAGCGGCGCATTGAAAACGCCGAACTGCCCAGCCCTGAAACCAAGTTGCTGATGCTTGAACGCACCATTGAGCAGCTGACCAAGGCCGGTTATCGCTACATCGGAATGGACCACTTCGCCCTGCCCGATGACGAACTGGCGGTCGCACAGGAAGAACTGACCCTGCAACGCAACTTCCAGGGCTACACCACCCACGGGCATTGCGACCTGATCGGCCTGGGCGTTTCGGCCATTAGTCAGATCGGTGATCTGTACTGCCAGAACAGCAGCGACCTGAACGACTATCAGGGACTGCTGGCCAGCGACCAGTTGGCCACCAAACGGGGTCTGGTCTGCATCGAGGATGACCGAATCAGGCGAGCGGTGATCCAGCAATTGATCTGCCATTTCACCCTCGACTTCATCGAAATCGAAAAAACCTTTTCAATTGATTTCAGAAGTTACTTCGATGAGCTGTGGCCACAACTGACAGACATGGCGCGAGACGGCCTGATCGAACTGAGCGATACCCAGATCAATGTGCTGCCAGCCGGACGGTTGCTGGTGCGCTCGGTGTGCATGGTGTTTGATAACTACCTGAACCAGCAGAACCGGCAACGGTTTTCACGAGTGATCTAAACGACATCCAAGGGGCCGTTCGCGGCCCCTTACATTTTGGCCATGACCAACATCCCCGCCTTGACCTTGTCCGCATCGCTGGACTGCATCTGGTTCATGAGCGTCGCCATATCCGCCGTGGAATTGCTCACCTGCCGCTGCAACAGGCCCAGCACCGTCTGCAACGCCGTGGCCTGCGCCTGTCGCTCGTCGTAAGTGAGGGTCTTGTCGTTGAGCACCTTCTGGATCTTCTCCAGGGTTTCCTGAATCTTTCGTTGCAGCTCACGGATGGCCTTGAGGATCTTCTGCACCGACTCGGGCAACCCGCTTTGCTCGATATCATCGTTGCCAGAAGACGAGGCAGCCGCCTTCTTGCCTGCACTCGACAAGTCCACCTCAATACCCTTCGCTCTTGTCGTAGACGTCGCGGCTTCAGCGCCCTGAACCGGTGCAGCAACAGGCTGAGCGACAGTTTGACGCACGCTTATGGTGCCAATGACAGTGTTTAATATCGACATGGCAAAACCCGTTATGACGGTTAAATTCCTGTCAGTTTATCGACACACTGACGAGAACCTTGACCTCCCGGAACACTTTCCACGCTGGTCTAAGCCACTGCGTGTGAGTTACCCTTACGACCTATGTGTGATTTCCCACAAGGAATTAAGTGATGTCCGAGCCAGTCAAAGTGCGTGCTCATACCCAGGCCCATTGCAAGGACTGCAGTCTGGCGCCGCTCTGTCTGCCCCTGTCGTTGAATATGGAAGACATGGACGCCCTTGACCAGATCGTCAAGCGCGGCCGCCCTCTGAAGAAAGGTGAATTCCTGTTCCGCCAGGGCGACACCTTCGCCTCCGTTTATGCCGTGCGCTCCGGCGCCCTGAAAACCTTCAACATCAGTGACAGCGGTGAAGAACAGCTCACCGGTTTCCACCTGCCCAGCGAACTGGTCGGCATGTCCGGCATGGACTCCGAGGCCTACCCGGTGTCGGCCCAGGCGCTGGAAACCACTTCGGTCTGCGAGATCCCCTTCGAGCGCCTTGACGAGCTGTCCGTACAGCTTCCGCAACTGCGTCGGCAACTGATGCGCGTCATGAGCCGTGAAATCCGCGACGACCAGCAAATGATGCTGCTGCTGTCGAAAAAGACCGCTGACGAGCGCATTGCAACCTTCCTGATCAACCTCTCGGCACGCTTCCGGGCTCGCGGCTTCTCCGCCAACCAGTTCCGCCTGAGCATGTCCCGCAACGAGATCGGCAACCACCTGGGCCTGGCCGTGGAAACCGTCTCCCGCGTGTTCACCCGTTTCCAGCAGAACGAGCTGATTGCTGCCGAAGGCAAGGAGATCCATATCCTTGATCCGATCCAGCTCTGTGCCCTGGCCGGCGGTGCCATGGAAAGCTGATGCGTGCGATCCGGGGCGGACCGGCTTAAACTACCGCCTAAACTTGCCCCGGATCACCTGCAATGCTTTTTGATGAACTGAGCTTCAAATCCCTGATTCGCCCTGTCGTGGACTTCCCCAAGCCCGGCGTGGTCTTTCGCGACATCACTCCCCTCTTCCAATCGCCCAAGGCTACACGCCTGGTGATCGACAGCTTCGTGCAGCGCTACATCGATGCCGACTTCAGCCATGTCGGCGTCATGGATGCCCGTGGCTTCCTGATCGGTTCGGTGGTGGCCTATGAACTTAACAAACCGCTGATCCTGTTCCGCAAGCAAGGCAAGCTGCCCGCGGACGTGCTGTCCGAGGCCTACCAGACCGAATACGGCCAGGCCTACCTGGAAGTACATGCCGACAGCCTGTGCGAAGGCGACTCGGTGGTGATGTTCGATGACCTGATCGCGACAGGCGGCACCCTGATTGCTGCCGCCAACCTGATCCGCCGCATGGGCGCTCACATTCATGAAGCCGCAGCGATCATCGACCTGCCGGAACTGGGCGGCTCACAGCGCCTGGAAGACATGAACATCCCGACTTTCTGCCTGACCAGCTTTGCGTTGAACGAGCAGTAAAACCGTTCGCGAATGAATTCGCTCCTACCGAGTGGGACCGGATTTATCCGGGAAGGCTGTGCTGGCTGCTTTGCGAATGAATTCGCTCCCACACACAATCACGCTCCTACTGAGTGGGAGCGAATTCATTCGCGAAAATCACAACGCAATCGGCTTGCGCCCTGCAAACGAATGCGCCAGCGTCCCGCCATCCACCAGATCCAGCTCACCGCCCAGAGGCACGCCATGGGCGATGCGCGAAGCGATCAGGCCTTTCTCGTTAAGTAGCTGGGCAATGTAGTGCGCGGTGGCTTCCCCCTCCACCGTCGGGTTGGTGGCCAGGATGACTTCCGTGAACGTGCCCTGCTCGCTGATACGTTCCAGCAGTTGCGGAATACCGATAGCCTCAGGCCCCAGGCCGTCCAGGGGCGACAAGTGGCCCTTGAGCACGAAGTAACGCCCGCGATAGCCCGTCTGTTCCACCGCATAGACATCCGTCGGCCCTTCGACCACGCACAACAGCGTGTCGTCGCGGCGCGGGTCCGCGCATTGCGGGCACAACTCCTCTTCGGTCAGCGTGCGGCATGAGCGGCAATGCCCCACACCCTCCATGGCCTGGCTGAGCGCCAGCGCGAGACGTGAACCACCGCTGCGGTCACGCTCCAGCAGCTGCAACGCCATGCGTTGAGCGGTTTTCTGACCCACGCCCGGCAAAACGCGAAAGGCATCGATCAATTGACGAATCAGGGGGCTGAAGCTCATGGAGAAAGGTCCGACAAAAACACAAGAGGCGGTTTATACCCGCGCCTTGCGGTGAGCGTCAATTCGGGTGTTGCTTATGGATGTTCGCGAATGAATTCGCTCCTACCGGTGTAGGAGCGAATTCATTCGCGACCAAACAACAAAAAATGCCAGGCACATGGCCTGGCATTGATCAACATGCAAAACAGCCTTAGAACGGCAGTTTCATGCCCGGCGGCAGTTGCATGCCTGCGGTCATGCTGGCGGTCTTTTCCTGGCTCGCCTGCTCGACCTTGCGCACCGCGTCGTTGACGGCGGCGGCGATCAGATCTTCCAGCACTTCCTTGTCTTCCTGCATCAGGCTGTCATCGAGCGTGATGCGCTTGACGTCATGACGACCGGTCATCACCACGCTCACCAGGCCTGCGCCCGACTGACCGGTGACTTCCGCGTTAGCCAGTTCTTCCTGCATTCTGGCCATTTTTTCCTGCATCTGCTGGGCCTGCTTCATCAGGCCAGCCATGCCACCTTTCATCATGGGATATCTCCTCGAAAATGGATGGTTCGTTTGCGCGACGCCACAAGCGTCGAGCCGTCAGTTAATGAGTCTGCGCCACGGAAGCGTCCACGGGTTTGATCGTATCCTCCCGAACCACTGCGCCAAACTGTTGCATCATTTGCTGGACGTACGGATCGGCATGAATCGAAGCCTCGGCCTGACGCTGGCGTTCGGCACGCAAGCGAGCCGCCGCCTGGGCAGGGGTTTCCTGCTCGGGCTTGATCAGTTCGATACTCAAATTGATCGTACGACCATGGAACTGGTTCAACGCCTCATTGAGACGGCGCTGCTGGGTCGAGTTGAACAAGGCGCTGTGCGCCGGATCCAGGTGCAGCAGCCAGTGATCGCCCTCGGCCGAAATCAATGTGCAGTTGGCGGCGATACTGCCCGTCATGCCCGAAATCGGCAATTGAGGGAACATTTCCAGCCATTGCAGCGCCAGCCCGGTGGCCGGCATCGCAGCAGGCTCAGGCTCGGGTTCAGGCGCTTCGGCCTCGGTGACGCTCTCATGGGCCAATTCATCGAGGTAGTTGTAGGACGCCGGATCGATATCGACATCCGGCTCCACATAATCGTCGTCCAGCGGCGGCTCGTCGTCGCGATCCATCGGCGCGGACATATAGGCCGAATCCGGAATTGCCTCCAGCATGCCCGGCATGGCAGGCGCTTCGGCAACGGGTTCAGGCTGGACCTGCGGCGCGTCCGGCACCGGGCTGGCCGGCTCGGGCACTGGCATCGGGGTCAGCTCGGGCTGCTCTGCCACCGTTTCCAGCACAGGCTCCGGTGCGGGCTGCGCGACAGGCTCGGGAACCGGCTCGGCGGCAGGCGCCTTGGGCTCGTTCCAGGGCAGGTCGATTTCTTCGACCGGCGCGGGCTCGGCAACCGCCTGTACCGGCTCGGGCGCAGGTTTTTCAACGACCGGTTCCACCACGGCAACAGGTTCTACAACCGGAGCAGGTGCCATGGCTGCGACAGGCGCAACAGGAGCGACCGGTGCAACCGTTGTCGCGCCGGCCACCGCAGCCCGGGAATCAACCGTGGCCGGGTTGATCCCCACTGGCTTTAGCGACTGCCTCGGCGCATCGGCGCTCTCGGCGGGACGGAAGGCCAGCATGCGCAACAACACCATCTCGAAACCGCCACGCGGGTCCGGTGCCAATGGCAGGTCGCGACGCCCGATCAGGCCCATCTGATAGTAAAACTGCACATCTTCGGCTGGCAGCGCCTGAGCCAGGGCCAATACGCGATCACGGTCGCCGTGACCGTTGTCGACACCTTCGGGCAGCGCCTGGGCAATCGCCACGCGATGCAGAACATTGAGCATCTCTGACAGCACGCCATTCCAGTCCGGCCCCTGCTCGGCCAGATGACGCACCGCCTCCAGCAGCCCGCGTGCATCGCCTTCGAGCAAGGCCGTCAGCACATCGAACACCTGACCGTGGTCCAGCGTACCCAGCATGGCGCGCACATCCGCCGCCATGACCTTGCCTTCACCGAAGGCTATGGCCTGATCGGTGAGGCTCATGGCATCACGCATCGAACCATCGGCGGCGCGGCCCAGCAGCCACAGTGCGTCGTCTTCGAACGGCACGTTCTCGACACCCAGCACATGGCTCAGGTGCTCGACCACGCGCTCGGGGGTCATGTTCTTCAGCGAGAACTGCAGGCAGCGCGACAGGATCGTGGCCGGCAGCTTCTGCGGGTCGGTGGTGGCCAGGATGAACTTGACGTAGGGCGGCGGCTCTTCCAGCGTTTTAAGCAACGCGTTGAACGAGTGGCTGGACAGCATGTGCACTTCGTCGATCAGGTAGACCTTGAAGCGCCCACGACTGGGGGCGTACTGAACGTTATCCAGCAGCTCGCGGGTGTCCTCGACCTTGGTACGGCTCGCGGCGTCGATCTCGATCAGGTCGACGAAGCGACCTTCGTCGATCTCCTGACAGACCGAACAGGTGCCGCACGGCGTGGAGGTAATGCCAGTTTCACAGTTCAGGCACTTGGCGATGATCCGCGCAATGGTCGTCTTGCCGACGCCACGGGTGCCGGTGAACAGATAGGCATGGTGCAGCCGCTGGCTGTCCAGCGCATTGATCAGAGCCTTCAGCACATGGGTCTGGCCGACCATTTCGCGGAACGAGCGCGGACGCCATTTACGTGCAAGAACCTGATAACTCATTGAAAACCGTCGCAACTGGGAAGCGGAAGACCGCTAATGCTAGCGGAGCAAGAGCAAAATTGCATCTGGTGTCCCCGGTTAATCTGACAGGCATGGCATTTCTCACGCTGGCCTGAAAAGACCCAGGTGCCGTCCTCATGAATTATATCGGCCTCGAGGTCATCAATGAATCGAGGGCAAACGCCTCTTTCATACCTGAAACATGCGATAGATCAATGACCGGGAACGAGAGGGCCAAATCTCCGGCCATGCATGGTTTTTCTTGTCCTACAGGGATTGAATTTCAATAAACGGCTGGCGTAAGCTCAAAAACTTATCGCGAGTCCTCAAGAAGAGGTCAATCACGATAAACATCAATACCAGATCAGGACGCTGCATTTTTACAAGGGTTGGCAGACAACAAGTTGTAAAGGTTGCCTGCCTGTAAATGAATACTGCGAATACCGGACCAGCGTATTTGCAATTATCTGACTATTGATACCTTCCATGTCACTTTCCACAGTGAAGCCGTCTTTATACCTGGCACATGCCCCCAAGGGCATTGCCTCGCTGGATTGCCATGTTGCGAACAGTCGTCGTCGCAGCATTCTCTTTGCCTTTACCTTCTCCCCCCCTCTGGCCAGCCACTGATTCTTCATTTGGCCTCATTGCCTTCCCGATAGCTGCTCAGGGGGATTGCCCTGTCTGTCAGCGATGACCTGATCGTTTCAGTTTTAAGCGAAACGTCCTTTTGTGGGCGCTTGATTGCATCAAACAGGGAGTTCATTGCATGTGGTGGAAAAACCTTGCTCGGCAAATTCAGGAAAGAACAGCCGACGGAAACGAAACAGTTGCGTTTGGGGCAGGGTTTGGCCCCTCCGGTCTTCCTCATATCGGGACTTTGTGCGAAGTCTTGCGCGTCAGTATCGTGAGAACCGCCTTTGAAAAGATTTCAGACAGGGAAACCCGGCTTTTTATTATTTCCGACGACCTGGATGCCTTAAGAAAGATACCCACCACCTTTGCGCGCCCCGAAGTCCTGCGAGGGCATACAGGGCGACCATTGTGCGATATTCCCGATCCTTTCGAGAAAGCAGAAAGTCTGTCGGCAGGCATCAACGCCCGGCTTGACAGTGCACTCGCCCCCTATGCACTGGACTATCAACTGCTTGCAAACAGCACGCTGTATCGATCCGGCTACTACAACGCCACGATCAGGCAGTTTCTTTCCCGAATGGAGGAGATCAATCAGGTGGTGGCCTCACGCCTGGGGGTTACCCGTAGAAAGAGCTACAGCATGTTCATGCCCGTGTCGCGCTTTTCCGGGCGAATCATTGAACATCTGGTGGTCCGGAACATTGATCTCCAACGCGGGGAAATCACCTATCAAATCCCGCCCGATCTGCTGATCAATCGACCGGGCGAGGAGTACAGCATCACCTCCCGGGAATACTACGCCGACGAACCCATTGGCGAAGACATCACCACGTCCGTATTGAACGGGCACTGTAAATTGCAATGGAAAGCCGATTGGGCAATGCGCCTGATTCATCGCGATATTTCTTTTGAAATGCATGGCGAGGACCTGACTGACTCCGCCAATACCGTACGTGATATCTGCAAGGTCCTGGGGGTACAGGCACCGATTCTGATGAAGTACGGTCTGTTTACCGACAAGGTCGGCAAGAAAATATCAAAAAGCAAAGGCAATGGTTTTTCGCTGGAAGACGTCAGCAAGTACATGCCTGAAGAAGCACTGCAACACTTCATGTTCAGTAACCCGTATCGCACCACTCGTTTCCACCCTCAAGTGTCAATCAAGGCATATGACGATTATCGGGCCGACCATGCACGTATGCTTGCCGGGAACGATGACACCCCCATCACTTACTTTCACCGCCCACCGTCTCATCGCAAACGCATGGCCACCTACCGAGGAATACTGAACATCCTCACCGCCTGCCACCCCGACGATCTTGATGCGGCTTACTATTACCTGCTTAAACACGACAAAACCCGGCAGGACATCCTGGCGGATGAATCCTTCACCCAGGTTGTGCAGAAAGCGTTCACCTACTACCAGGAACGGATTGCACCGCGCTTCCAGCCACGATTGGTCAACGAATGTGCGGAATCAATACTGTACCGAATCGCCGAACAGCTCAAACAGCTGACGCCGCACCACAGACCGATAAAGAGAGCACATATCACACAGCTTCTGGATCAGGTGGGCGCTCCCGATCACAAGAGTGCCTATCGGATGCTTTACGCCTGCCTGTTCGGCGAGGAGAACGGGCCGCGACTGGAGGAATACATCAATCGCCTGGGCATACAGGCTTTTTGCACGGAACTTGAATCACGGATCAAACAGGCGGTTCATTACAGGGAGAGTAAAACCATGAGCACACAGGTCAACCAGACGATAACCGAGTCTTCCGACACGCCACACCCGATGCCCGTCGCGCCTGCACAAGGCCGCGAACGCGTGCTGGAGGCCATCGATTTCCAGACAGTCAAAACGCGTGCTGCGGCGTTTGCACAGCATCTTCGAGAGCACACAGAAACGATTGCAGAAAGCCTGTCAGGGTTTGAATGCTACAACGTGGCAGCCGATGAAATTGAGCGCTGTGTCGAGCTTCTGGATAACCTGGAACTCAACAGCCCATTCTTCGAGCGCAAGGTTCACTGCGTCACGAGTTACCTGCCACTCAACCAGCCCATCTATGCAACGACCTGCTTTGGCATCATTCCTTCATTGATGGCCGACTCTGCCTGGCTTCGGCCACCGACTGCCATGCATTCACACTACAGAAAACTGCTGGAAGCCTTGCAGTTGGAGCATTTCTTCCCGAACCTGAATATCTCTTTTGCCGATAAAGAGACGTTTGTCAGCCAGACGGCGGCCATCTCCGACGCGGTGATCTTTACCGGCACACCGGAAAACGCGGCCAAAGTCCGCAAGTCCTATCTCAAACGCACCTTGTTCATACTCAACGGCGCGGGGCACAACCCGTTGGTGGTGTCTGCCGATGCGTCGATAGACTCCGCCATTGAAAGTGCTCTACGGGTGGTGCTGTACAACCAGGGGCAGGATTGTGCAGGCCCCAACAGCATTCTGGTGCATCGGGACGTTCATGCTGAATTCATGCATCGCTTGCGCGAAGAACTGTCGAAGTGCGAAAGCCATGTCGGCGACTACGCCTGCAAAGACAATATCGTGGGGCCCAATAGTGACCCTGATCACACGTTGAAAGTGGTCAAGATGTTCAAGGACTACCGAGAGCACTGCACCTATGGAGGGGAAATCAACCCCATCAGCGGGCTGATACGCCCGACCGTGTTTGAGCGCCCCTTGTCCCTGGGCGGCAACTACAAAGAGTTCTTTGCACCGGTGTTCTTTATTCAGCCTTATGACCAGGACGCAGAACTCGCGAACTATTTTGAACATCCGCTCTATGCACCCAACTCCATGTACGTGTCGCTGTTTGGTAGCAGCCCCTATATCGACAGCCTGGTGGCGTGCGGAAAACAGGATGCGGGCACCGTGCTCAATAACACTGACCTGCATATCGTGGAAAAAGGCTACAACCCTTACGGCGGGCACGGGGTCGCAGCGTCCTGCCTCTATGTGAACGGCGTGCGAATTGCCAAACCGACCTTACCCCAACGGGATATCCATGAGCATCTTGTTGCGGCAGGAGCCTGAGGCGTGACGGATGAATAAATTATTGCTGGCCGCTCTGATACTGGGCGTTTCCATTATCGGGCTGACGATCGGTTCGACCGTCCCGGTGGTCGCGCTGCGCCTTTACCAGGCTCAGGCGTCGAGTGTTCATATCGGTGTGATGTCTGCGTTACCGGCGGCTGGCATCATCCTGTCGGCCTTCATGGTGGACTGGGTCTGTCAGCGGTTGAGCCGAAGGCATATCTATATGGCGTGTTTCACGCTTTCGATCCTGAGTGTCGCGGCCATCGAGGTGTTTGCCTCGACCTTGTACAGCCTGGCCCTGGCCAGGTTGGTGATGGGAGTGGCCGCCGGGATCATCATTATTCTGGGAGAGTCCTGGGTGAATGAAATCGCCGAGGACTCCCACAGAGGGAGGATAGTGGCGATCTACACCACCTGTTTCACGATCTTCCAAGTGATGGGACCGGGGATGGTGGCCCTGTTCGGTACTGCAGGCCCACACGTGATAGGTGTCGTGATTATCGGGCATCTTCTGGCATTGGGAATGACGGGGGTTGCCTTGCCCAGACAGGTCATCCATCACGATCACGGTGAAAGCAAAACGTTTTCGGTACTGGGCTTCATTCAAGTCGCACCGGCACTGTGCATGGGCATCATCTTCTTCTCGTTCTTCGATAGCGTGATTCTGTCGATGTTTCCGGTGTATGCCGCCGAACACGGCTACGCCATCAAACTCGCAGCGCTGATGGTGACCGTGATACTGCTGGGCGATGCCACGCTCCAGTTTCCGCTGGGCTGGCTATCGGACAAGGTTTCCAGGCCTGTGATCTACCTGGGATGCGGTGTGCTTTCCCTGGCTATCGGGGCCTGTCTGCCATGGCTGATGAACTACCCCTTATTGTTATGGCCAAGCCTTGTGGTGCTGGGGGCTGTCGCGGGGGGCGTCTATACCCTGGCAATCATTCTGATCGGCGAAGGCTTCAAAGGCCCTGATCTGGTCACGGCCAATGCCAGCGCCGGACTTCTGTGGGGGGTTGGCAGCCTCCTTGGGCCACTGGTCAGCGGTGCGGCCATGACCACCAATGCCCACGGCCTGCCGATGGCACTCTCTGCCGCTGCCGGGTTGTTTGTGCTGGTTGCATTACCGATGCTGAAGAGGACCCTCCGCATCAAGGCACTGGCTGATGGGCCATAAAACAAACCATGCACGGTATAAGGTAAATGAACCTTGCTGCCCCACACGCCTGTTTTCAACACGCCTCACCAAAGCGCAGCTACATTTCATACAAGGCCCGTCGAAATGACCATGCATCCCAGGTATCGGTACACCAGCACCGGGCTGAACGAATGAAAGCAAGGGCACTCTGTAATCAGGTCTTTTAAGAGTCGTTGAATGGCGGCTCGTGGTTGAGGGCCCCATGCATCGACGCTCAATCGTAATCAGCGCTCTTCTGTTGCTGTACTGCCCCTTCAGTGGTGCCGACGAGCCCCCGCTGCGTTTTTCGGTGGCCGAAAGCTGGTCGATGCCCTTGATCCGGATCGAAAACCACCAGCCCACCTCAGGCATCCTGTTCGACATCATGCAAAGCCTGGCGCGTCATGTGGGCCGCGAAGCTGAATTTCACGTGATGCCGCGCCTGCGCGTCCAGCCGGCCCTGGAGCGCGGCGAAGTGGATATCCGCTGCTACACCGCACAGGCCTGGGTCCCGACCCTGTCAGACAACTACTCCTGGAGCCTGCCGATCCTCTACCAGCGCGACCTGCTGGTGGCCTCCGCCGAAGCGGCAGCCAATACCCTGCCACCCCGCTTCGATCACGAAATCATCGGCACCGTGCTGGGCTACAACTACACCCCGGTGCAGCATATGTTCGAGAGTCGGCAGTGGGTGCGCGAAGACGCACGCAGCCAGGAACATGCCCTGCGCAAATTGCTTGCAGGGCGCTATGACTACGCAATCAGCAGCCAACTGATTCTGGACTGGATCAACCGCGACCTGCCCGACAACAAGCAATTGAAGGTCATTTCACAGATCAGCGTACAACCGGCTGGCTGCATCGTACGCAACGATCCGGCCATTCCCGTACAGGAAATCCTGCGTACGCTGGTCCGCATGAAAGACTCCGGGGAAATCCGGGAAATCGTCGAGCGCTACACCGCGCAACTCGCCCGATAAATGAAGCTTTCTTCCCTCGCCCCTTCTGTCGCAATACCGTCATACAGCCTCGATAGGCTCGCCAGAAATCTTTAGTAACAATTACAGCGAGCAGGTCATCCGCATGAGCGACAAACCCGACGACTCACACACCAACCCCAGCCGCCGCCGCTTTCTGGGTGGCATGGCAGCATTGAGCGCTGGCGTCACCCTCGGCGGCTACGCCACGGCCCATGAAAAAACCTCGTCCTCCCCTGCCGAGCACCACCTGACCGGTGCCGCGCTGGACAAGGCCCTGCAAAAGCACATCAAGACTGTCGTCGTCATTTATGCCGAGAACCGCAGCTTCAATAACCTGTTCGGTGATTTCCCCGGCGTCGAAAAACCACTGTCGGCCCTCAAGCCTGCCGATTATGAGCAACGCGACCGCGACGGCTCGCTGCTGAAAACCCTGCCCCCGGCCTGGGGTGGCGTGTTGCAGGTCGGGCCGCAGACCGTCGATGGCGTCACCTACCCGGCGGGCGTGCAATACCAGGAAAACCTGCCCAATGCGCCCTTCCCGCTCAAAGGCCCCCAAGGCGAAGACCTGCCCCTGAGCCTGGTGACCCGTGACCTGTGGCACGTGTTCTACCAGAACCAGATGCAGATCAACGGCGGCAAGAATGACCGCTTTGTGGCCTGGGCCGATGCAGGCGGGCTGACCATGGGCACGTACCCGCAAACCCGATACTCGCTACGTCTGTGGGACGTGGCCAGGGAATTCGTGCTGTGCGACAACTTCTTTCAGGGGGCTTTTGGCGGCTCCTTCCTTAACCACCAATACCTGATTTCCGCGACAGCGCCGTTCTACCCCGATGCCGCTCACTCGGCCGCCAAGGCGCAGATCGCAACCCTGCAAAGCGATGACCCACAAGACCCGCGCTTGAAGCCGCTGGACAAATCCCCGGCCAGCGCCATGGAAGGACCGCCCCAGTTCGGCCCCAGCGCGATCACGCCAGACGGCTACGCCGTCAACACCCTGGCCCCGCCGTACTGGCCCACCTGGCTGCGCGATCCGCAGAACCCGGACTACTCCAAACCAGACCTGGCCAACGTGCTGGTGCCCCAGAGCCACGAACACATTGGCGACAAGCTGTCGAAAAAAGGCATCGAATGGGCCTGGTATGCCGGTGCCTGGCAAGTCACTCTCGATGAATTCAAGGACTCCACCGGCATCCCGAAAATCCCCAACTTCCAGTACCACCATCAGCCGTTCAACTACTTCAAGCAGCAAGGCCCGGAAAACCCGGTCGAGCGCAAGAAACGCCTGCGCGATGGCGGCCTGGGCGACGAATCCAGCACCAACCGCCTCCTGGCCGACGCCGAAGCCGGCAAGCTGCCCGCCGTCACCTTCTACAAGCCGCAAGGCAACCTGAACATGCACGCCGGTTACGCTGACGTCGCTTCGGGCGACCGGCACATCGACCGGGTCATCAAAGTGCTGCGCAACAGCCCGCAATGGGAAAACATGGTGATCGTCATCACCGTGGACGAAAACGGCGGCTGGTGGGACCACGTCGCCCCGCCCAAGGGCGACCGCTTCGGCCCCGGCACACGCATCCCGGCGCTGGTCGTCTCGCCCTTCGCCCGCAAGGGCACGGTGGACCATACCGTCTACGACACCGCCTCGATCCTGCGCCTGATCACCCGCATTCACGGGCTGGAAACACTCGATGGCCTCAAACGACGTGACGACGCCATGCGCGCCCGTGGCCAGACGCCCATGGGCGACCTGACCAACGCGCTGCACTTTCCCACGTAAACCAGTGAAAAACCTGTCAGCCGCTGCCCGCAGCGGCTGACTTGAGGCACAAGCCGCTCTTGTATTCCTTACAGGGTTCCAATCACCTTGCAAGGAACGCAGTCATGAACCCGACAACCACCCCCACGCTCAAGGACCGAGACGGCACCGACCTCATCGTCGTCCACTGCTCCGCCACCCGCGCCACGGCCGATATCGGCGTACGCGAAATCACCCAATGGCACCTCCAGCGCGGCTTCGACACCGTGGGCTACCACTACGTCATCCGCCGTAATGGCGAACTGGAAACCGGACGCCCGGAAACCGCCATCGGCGCCCATGCCAAAGGCCACAACAGCCGCTCAGTCGGCGTCTGCCTGGCTGGCGGCGTAGACGCCAGCAACAAACCGGAAAACAACTTCACCACCGCCCAGTTCGCGACTCTCGAAACACTGCTGGAACAACTCAAGAGCCGCTACCCGACTGCCCGCATCCTCGGCCACCGGGACTTGTCACCGGACCGCAACGGCGACGGCAAGATTACACCCAACGAATTCACCAAGGCTTGTCCTTCGTTTGATGTGAGCGAGTGGTTGTCGGGGCGAATCAGCAATAGCCTGAACCCTGCAAATACGAACTGATATCAACTAAAGCCCAACAACGGTGCAAATACATGAACGCTGGCTGGATGAGGTGCGCATCTTGCCGCCTCATCTTTAAACATCTTGAAACAGACACGCCTCGTTTACGAGGACTGCCAACCTGAGAATAATTTTCAACTAAGCCTGTCACTCCTCCACAGCCCTTGAATTCAAAGGGCTGTCATTAAGAATGAATTAAGGTTCATTTTTTACTATGTAGGATTTTTCAGAAAATCCTGTCACAAAGATGTTACGCAATGACACAATAGGCCACTTCACTGAATCGAGAATGGATTAGGCCGTGTCTTCGGTATCGTCAGCGTTAGCCAGTTTTCTGCACACCTATCAGGTCGGCAAGGCCACTTTTCACTTCAGTGAAAAGCCTTCCGCCGCCCTGCTCGACTCGGTCAACCGCTGGTTCAAACAACCCAAGAGCAAGTCCCGCAAACGCATCAGCGGCCCACTGCTGGCCGGCAAGACGCGGATGTTCGCCAAATCCCAACTGCTTGAAAGCTTCAAGGCACGCTGGCGCGTGACACGGGGCCGCCAAACCGCGGACGGCCGTTACGACTGGGCCGTCGAAGAACTGCACAACACCCTCGCCGCCAGCCAGCGCGGCATCCCCTCGCCTGCCGTGGTCGGCTTCGGCTACATCCGCCGCGGCCTGGGCCTGGTGCAGGAAACCCTGCTGCTGATCGAACTGCTGGACGGCTACATCGACGGCCAGGACTGGCTTGAACAAAACCCCGATCGCGTCCAGTGGTTCGTGGAACAGGCGCTTGAACTGCTGCTGCACAGCAATGCAAAAGGCATCTACCACCTGGACTTCTCGGCACTGAACATCATGCTCAATGAGCAAGCCGATGAACCGATGAAAGTGATCGACATGGAGAACTGCTTTGTCGGCACAACCCACTTCCCCGCCGAAACCCTCGCCTTCCAGATGGGTTTTCTGTATCGCCGTGGGCTGTACAAGTTCATTACAGAAGCGGATTACGACAGGCTGATTTACGAAGTGATTGATGCCGAGAAAGTGGACCGGGAGCGCTTTGATGGGCTTTATGGGGTGTGCAAGCATGAGGTGGTGGGAAGGAAGGAGCGACGCAAGGTCTTTCTTGAAGGGCAGTTAAACTGAGTTACCCGAGCTCGCCCGCATACCGCAGTCAATCAAACTCGGCTTCACAGTTGCAGGCGGTGCCAACTCGATTGTGCGGCAGTAATCCATAAACAATCGGGTTGCACGCGTTGGCTGGTTGTTACGCAGATAGGCCATGACCAATGTCGACGCGGGCATGTCATCTTCAATATCCAGCTGGGCCAATAACTCGCCGTCGTAGGTCATGTTAGTACAAGGCCGAGTGACCAATACCGAAAAACCCAACCCCTGGCCGACCATGCAGCGCACCATCTCAATGGAGGGCGAGCTGTATGCCACTACTGGTGAATAGCCTTTTTCCGTGAAGATGTCGATGAAGTAGGTTCTGCTGGGCACGGCATCCAGCAAGATCATCGGCTCCCGACTCAGCTCACCCAGGGTCACGGTCTTTTTCTGTGCGAGTGGATGAGCGGCAGGCAACAACGCATAAGGCTTGTGCGGTGCATTCAACTCTTCTTTATTGATCGTGGCCCCCAGCTCCAGGTCGTACAGAAACGCCAGGTCGAAACGTCCACGATGCAGCCCATGCATCAACTCGTGTTGCTCACCGTCACACAGCTGAATGGTGACATCGGGGTACAACCGTTTGAAACCGGCGACCAGCCGAGGCATATAAAGCGGCGCCGCCGATTCAAAACAACCGATGGCAATAGTGCCGAAAACATGTTTGTTATCCGCGCGGGAGTTTTGCTCAAGCTCCTCGGAAAGTCGCAAGAGCTCTTTCGCCTTTTCATACACTTTCCCACCGCCTGAAGTGAGGGAAACACCTTGCGCGTGATGGCGTACAAACAAAGGTTGATCAAAGGCTTCTTCAAGGTTCTTGATCGCGACAGAAATAGAGGGTTGCGAAATATGCAACTGTCGCGACGCTTCGGCAATACTGTCCCTTTCAACCGCGGTGACGAAATATTTAAGCTGTTTCAATGTGAAGTGAGCCACTGATTATCCCGCCATGTACAGCATTGCCTGAATAGCTTTTACCTATACCCTAGCGAGGACCGTGCCAGCGGCCCGTTTTATTCTTCATTCCTGGGCAGACGCGCGTGTCTGCAATGAATCTGATGCCTGAAGACCGATCAAACCCCGTCGCTCCGGGCCACAGGCAGCGCACTGAATGCGCGCAATCATGATCTTCTGTTTGATTGACCGCCCTAAAAGTGCGCACTTCGCAGACAACAAGACTGACATTCGGATCCGGCGTTAAAAGCCGTTCGGATCTGACAGCTTAGGATTTTCCTATGCTATGGACCAAAACTTACTATTTGGTTAGCAGGCTTGGCATCGATCATGATGGGCACAGAAGGGAGAAAAAAGAACGTTCACTATTTAACTTAGACAGGACGTCCCCCCTCACTATTCATTTGCCGAGCGAACTGACGATGACGTTTGACTGGAAATACATGTTTAGTCTACTCAGCGACACCGAGTTCTGGAGGGCGACCTGGACCGTCATTCAGCTCAGTGTATTAACGTGGGTAGCCAGTATTGTGCTTGGCTTTGTTCTGGCACTGGCCAAACAATCTTCCCACCCCTTGATAAACTTGCCTGCCCGGGGCTATATCTGGTTATTCCGTAGTTTGCCTTTACTGGTATTGCTGATATTCATCTATAACTTGCCACAAGCGGTGCCAGCCACTTCGGCAGTGCTGGCCAACCCGTTCTGGGCAGGCCTGATCGCTCTGGTGATATGCGAGACCGCTTACGTCGCGGAAATCCATCGCGGCGGCCTCTTGTCCATTGCCAAGGGCCAGAGCGAAGCAGCCAGAGCACTGGGCCTGAGCTTTGTCGGCACACAATGGCGGATCGTGATCCCACAAGCACTTCGTGTTGCATTGCCATCACTGACCAACGAATACATCTCCATCGTCAAGCTCAGCTCACTTGTTTCGGTGATCTCACTGACCGAGATCCTGATGGTAGGCCAGCGCCTGTACTCACAGAACTTCCTGGTGATGGAAACCATGGCAGCAGTGGCCTTCTACTACGTCTTGATCGTCACCGTATTCGACTTCCTGCTCAAGCGACTTGAACGCTATCTGGATGTGACACAGCGCAAGGTGATACGCGAACCGGATGCTGAGATGCTCAAACTGGCCACCCAACAGCGCGTTGCCGCCGACCGTCCGGCCTCCAGCATTGAAGGCCCTGCACTTCAGGCGACCCGCTTACACAAGGCTTACAACGACATCGAAGTGCTGGGAGCCGTCAACCTGCAGATCCACCCCGGCGAAGTGGTATCGGTGATCGGGCCGTCGGGCTCAGGCAAGACCACATTGATCCGCCTGCTCAACGGCCTTGAGCAGATCGATAACGGCGACATCAAGATCAATGGCCAGCCATTCATTCACCTGACCCGCCAAGGCGCACAAAAACCGCGCTATGTGGAGAACGTCGAGCATCGCTTGAAGATCGGCATGGTGTTCCAGAGCTTCAACCTGTTTCCGCACCTGACGGTGCTCAACAACTTGCTACTGGCTCCGCGTTACCACCGCCTGGCATCCGAGCCGGCACTCAAACAGCAGGCGTACGCGTTGCTGCACAAGGTCGGCATGCTGGAACACGCGTGGAAGTACCCGCATCAGCTCTCCGGTGGTCAACAGCAACGTGTGGCCATTGCTCGCGCATTGATGATGCGCCCGCAAATCATGCTGTTCGACGAACCCACCTCCGCACTGGACCCGGAGAAGGTCAACGAGGTACTGCAGGTCATCGAAACCCTGGCGCAGGAAGGCATCACCATGGTCATCGTGACCCATGAAATGAACTTCGCCTTCAAGGTCTCCGACCGCATCGTCTTCATGGAGAAGGGGCGCGTGGTGTGCGATGACAACCCACAGGCGCTGCGCAACGGCCAGCACCCGCGTGTTGAAGCGTTTCTGAAAGATGTCTCGCTGGCTTAAACCTTAACGTTTGTTTGATGAGAGAAGAACATGATCGAGCAATGGCAGATAGACCAGTTTCATGAACAGGGCTTTCTCGTGGTGGAGAGCGTGCTGGATACCGACGAAGTGGCAGCGCTGCAACAGGACTTCGACCAATGGGTAGAAAACAGCCGCAGCCAGAACCAGGCCTGGGGACAGACTCAGGACGGTCGACCACGCTTCGATCTGGAAAGCGACCATCGCCCCGATCACCCTTCGTTGCGTCGCGTGACCTCCCCCACGGAAATCTCGCCTGCCTACCACCGGACGGCCTTTCAATCACGTATGGCGACCATTGCCGCGCAACTGATCGGTGGCAACGGCACCCGCTTTCATCACAGCAAGATCAACTCAAAACTGCCTCACACCGCCACTCAGGTGAAGTGGCACCAGGACTTCCTGTTTACGCCGCACAGCAATGACGATCTGGTAACGGCCCTGTTGATGATCAGTGACGTGACACCGGAAAACGGCCCTCTCAATGTCGTGCCGGGCAGCCACAAGGGAGCGCTCTGGTCCCATTGGCAGAACGGTCGCTTTACAGGGGCCGTGGAAGACGAAGTCATTCGGGAACATTGCCAGCAACCAGTCGCCTGCCATGGCCCCTCGGGCTCAGTGTGCTTCATGCATACCCGCTTGTTGCATGCCTCAAGCCCCAACGAAACAGAATTCCCACGCACCTTGTTCATCAGCGTGTACGCCGCCGAGGACGCCCTGCCCTTCGGTGAAAACCCGTTGCCCAGCGAACACACCGGCTTGATGGTCGCCGGCCAGGAAAGCGGCCTGGTACGCAGCACCCCGCACCAGATCCGCCTGCCACAGAAACCCAAAGGCGCTTCGTTTTTCGTGCAACAGGCCGGAAACGACATTGCTACTGCCTGAACACTACCGACTCTTCGAGGAATACCCATGAATCTGTTAAGTCTGATTGTTCGTCCCGTTGCACTGACTGTATTAGGCGCTGCGGTTGCCATGACGTCATCGATGGCCTCGGCTTTCCAGCAGCCAGGCAAGATCATCGCGGGCTCCGACATGACGTTCTTCCCGTATGAATACATGGACAAGAACCGCCCGGCAGGCTTCGACATCGAGTTTCTCGATGGGCTGGCAAAAGTGATGGGGATGACGGCAGAGAACATCGATACCCGTTTTCCCAACCTGATCGGCGGGCTGCAAGGCGGCCGGTTCGATATCACCAACTCGTCGATGTACATCACCGCCGACCGGCTCAAGGTCATCGACATGATCCCCTACCTCAAGAGCGGCGAGTCCATCCTGTCGGTCAAGGGCAGCGCCTATCAACCCAAGACCCCGGAAGACTTCTGCGGACACAAAATCGGTTCCATGGCCGCCACTTCATGGCTGCAACAACTGCAGAAACTCTCCACCGAGTACTGCGTGAAGAACGGCCTGAAACCTATCGCGATCAGTGAGTATGGCACCGACCCGCAAGCGACCCAGGCCATGCTGGCGCACGCAGTTGAAGCACAGATCACCGACGCAGCCGTGGCTCGCGGCGTGGTCGAGAAACTGGGCAGTCGTGTAGTGATCTCTTCCGAAACCCTGATCTACCCCGTGCTCAATGGCTTTGGTGTGAAAAAAGGCAACGACACGGTCAAGAACGCTCTTATCGATGGCCTTGAGAAATTCAGCAAAACCCCGGAGTACGCAGCACTGCTGGAAAAGTACAAGTTTCAGGCACCGACAGCCGACGATATCGCGGCACTGATGCCCAAACCCTGACAGCCCATGAACGTGCCCTGCTGTCCTGGCGGGCACGCGCTACCGGAGTGCAATAACCATGGCCCTCACCCTTGAAGAACAGACGCGCATAGACCTGGCCGCGACCTTCCGCATCATCGCCCACCTGGGCATGCACGAAGCTGTCGCCAACCATTTCAGTGCAGCCCTGTCAGCCGACGGCAAACAGTTCCTGCTGAATCCGAAGTGGAAGCACTTCTCACGCCTGCGCGCCAGCGACCTCCTGCTGCTTGACGCCGATGATGCCGACACCGCCAACCGGCCCGATGTGGATGCCACCGCCTGGTCCATTCATGGGCAGATCCATCAACGCCTGCCCGATGCCCGTGTGGTGCTGCACCTGCACCCGGTCTACACCACCGCCGTAGCCTGTCTGGCCAAGCCGCATATCCCGGCGATCGACCAGAACACCGCACGCTATTTCAACCGGGTAGCGGTGGACGAACTGTACGGTGGCATGGCCGACACCACCGCCGAAGGAGCCCGCCTGACCGGGCTGCTCGAAGACAAGAGTCGTTTGCTGATGGGCAACCATGGCGTGATCGTCATCGCTCCGACCATCGGTGAAGCGTTCGACGACATATGGACCCTGGAGCGGGCCTGCCAGATTCTGGTAACCGCATGGTCCACAGGCCAGCCGCTGAAGATTCTTCCAGACGCTGTCGCGGAAAAGACTGCCCGCGACTGGGAAAAGATCAGCGACTTCTCTCGCCAGCATTTTGAAGAAATGAAACTGCTGATGATTCAGCAGGACCCTTCGCTGGTCGACTGACAACACCCGCTACTGACTGAGCTACACGTCTGCGGATGCCGTAGGACGCTCTGCGCCTGCGCGCCGACGTTTCGTTACTTTTTTACTGCCAACACGTCGATAACGGCCTGTTGAAGGATGCCGAAATGACAGAGAAAATCACAGAAATAGACACGCTCATCGTGGGAGCGGGTCAAGCCGGTATTGCCATGAGCGAGCACCTGAGCCGCCTTGGCATTGAGCATCTGATACTGGAAAAACACCGCGTTGCCGAAGCCTGGCGCAGTGGCCGCTGGGATTCTCTGGTCGCCAACGGCCCAGCCTGGCATGACCGGTTTCCGGGCCTTGAGTTCGACATCGACCCGGACGGGTTCGCCGGCAAGGAACAGGTCGCCGATTACCTCGAACAATATGCACGCAAATTTGAGGCCCCCATCAAGACCGGCGTTGAGGTCAAGCGCGTGACCCGTAATCTGGAACGTGCTGGATTCACCGTCGAGACCAGTGCAGGCACTTACGTGGTCAATCACCTGGTATCGGCGACCGGCCCGTTCCAGAAGCCCGTCATTCCGGCGATAGCTCCCAGGGATGGCACCCTCCACCAGATTCACTCGGCCCAGTACTTCAACCCTCAGCAATTGCCTGACGGGGCCGTGCTGGTGGTGGGCGCGGGTTCTTCCGGCGTACAGATTGCCGAAGAGCTACTGCTCGCCGGCCGCCAGGTCTACCTATCG
Organism: Pseudomonas sp. NPDC089734; assembly: GCF_044748865.1. Lineage (NCBI taxonomy): Bacteria > Pseudomonadati > Pseudomonadota > Gammaproteobacteria > Pseudomonadales > Pseudomonadaceae > Pseudomonas > Pseudomonas sp. NPDC089734. Next base: position 34,790 of record NZ_JBIVGV010000018.1, read on the forward strand.
GTCGGCCCTCACGACCGTCCGCCACGTGCTTACCGTGGCCGGGATTTCTGCTGGTGGCTGGGCGTGCTGGGGCTGTGGGACAGTGAAACCGTGCAGCCTGGAAAGGAACACGTGACCATTGCGGTCAGCGGTGCGCGTGGAGGCTATACGGTGGACTTCCGTCGTCTGGCCCAGGCAGGCATGACCCTGGTGGGGCTGACCGAGCGCTTTGCCGATGGCAAGGTGCGCTTCCAGAAAGACCTGGTGGACAACCTCAACCGAGGCGACGAGAACTATCTATCCCTGCTCGATGCCGCCGATGCCTATGCGCAGCGTAATGGTCTGGACCTCCCTCTGGAACCCTCGGCACGCGAGCGAGTGGCCGATGCCGACTGCATCACCCACCCGTTGCAAGAACTGGATCTGGCCGCAGCCAGTGTCACCTCGATCATCTGGGCCACGGGCTATTCCCTGGATTACAGCTGGTTGCAGGTCGATGCCTTTGACAGCAAGGGCAAGCCTCGCCACCAGCGCGGCGTGTCAAGCGAACAAGGTCTGTACTTCGTCGGCCTGCCATGGCTGTCGCGTCGCGGCTCCGCATTCATCTGGGGTGTGTGGCACGACGCCAGACATGTGGCCGAGCAGATCGCCACCCAGCACAAGTATCGGTCCTACGACCAAGGCAAACGTGCCGCCCCTTCCCCTGTTGCCCGGTTACGCAACGTCAACGGTTGATCACTCTACGAGGGCGCGCATCGCTCCCGATACTCACAGGAGTTCCACATGGCTACCCCGACCCATACCCGTATTCGCATGTTCAACACCAAGGACACCTACCCCAATCAAAATCTGGACAACGATCTGTGCCAGGCCGTGCGCGCTGGTAACACCGTGTACGTGCGGGGCCAGGTCGGCACCGACTTCGACGGCAACCTGATCGGCCTTGGCGACCCCGCCGCACAGGCGAATCAGGCGATGAGGAACGTCAAACAACTGCTCGAAGAAGCAGGCAGCGACCTGTCACACATCGTCAAGACCACCACCTACATCATCGACCCGCGCTACCGCGAGCCGGTCTATCACGAAGTAGGTAAATGGCTGAAAGGTGTCTTCCCCATTTCCACAGGCCTGGTCGTGTCTGCATTGGGCCAGCCGCAATGGCTGATGGAAATCGATGTGATCGCCGTTATCCCCGAATAAGGACTGCCGCCATGACCTTTTCCATTGCTGCACACTGCCCGGAAACCGGACAGCTGGGTATCGCCATCAGCTCATCGAGCATTGCCGTAGGCGCACGTTGCCCCTGGCTGCGCGCCGGCGTTGGCGCGGTGTCTTCGCAGAACATCACCCTGCCCGCACTGGGGCCACAAACGCTGGACCTCATAGAACAAGGCATGCTGCCAGACCAGGCGTTGGAGCAAGCGTTGGCGGGCAATGTCTTCAGCGACTATCGACAAGTGACAGTCATCGATCATCTGGGGCGCTGCGCGCATTTCAGCGGCAGCGAAACACTGGGGATCAATAACGCACGCAGCGGCAATCAGTGCGTCGCCGCCGGTAATATGCTCGCGAGCCCTGCCGTCATCGACGCCATGATTCAGGCTTTCGAGCAGGCCTCCGGGCCATTGGCTGAGCGTCTGATACACGCCATGCGTGCAGGACTGACGGCAGGCGGCGAAGCCGGACCGGTGCATTCGGCTGCACTGAAAGTAGTGGGCGAACCCTCCTGGCCCATCGTTGACCTGCGTGTGGACTGGGCCGAACACGACCCGATCCATGAGCTGGACACTCTATGGCAAGCCTACCGGCCACAGGTGCAGGATTACCTCGACCGCGCCCTGAACCCCACCGGGGCACCGGGTTATGGCGTACCAGGGGATGAACGATGAACACCAGTCGCGAGCTGTTAGCGCGGCTGGTCGCTTTCGACACCACCAGTCGACTGTCCAATCTGGCCTTGATCGACTTTGTCCGTGACTACCTCGACAGCTTCGGGGTCGCCTGCGAACTGATCTACAACGAGCAGAAGACCAAAGCCAACCTGTTCGCCACCCTCGGCCCCGCCGAAGTGCCGGGCATCGTCTTGTCCGGACATACCGACGTCGTACCGGTGGATGGCCAGGCCTGGACCTTCCCGCCGTTCACGCTGAGCGAAGACGACGGCAAACTCTACGGCCGTGGTACTGCCGACATGAAAGGCTACATTGCCTGCGTGCTGGCACTGATCCCGGCATTAGCAAAGGCATCGCTGCGCATGCCCGTGCACATTGCCCTTTCCTACGATGAAGAAGTCGGTTGCCTGGGCGTACGCTCATTGCTGGAGACGCTTCGTTCCCGCCCGGTAAAACCCCTGCTGTGCGTCATCGGCGAACCCACAGAACTCAAACCCGTGCTGGGGCACAAGGGCAAAGTGGCCGTACGCTGCGAAATCCATGGCGCTGCTTGCCATTCGGCTCATGCGCCCAGCGGCGTCAATGCGATCGAATACGCTGCACGGCTGATCTGTGAACTGGGTCGTCTTGGGGAAGCGTTAAAAACCGACGATGCACAGGATGTGCGTTTTGACCCGCCGTTCTCCACGGTACAGACAGGCGTCATCAACGGAGGCACCGCGCTGAACATCGTGCCCGCACATTGCCATTTCGACTTTGAAGTCCGCTCGCTTCCGACACTGGACCCACACCAGATCGTCACTGCCCTGCACACCTACGCCCGACACAACCTGCTGCCAGCAATGCGGGCCGTGAGTGGGCAAAGCGATATCCGCTTTACCGAGCTGTCGAGCTACCCGGCGCTCGACACCTCACTGCACAGCCAGGCAGCAGAATGGATTGCGCAGTTCTGCGGCTCCCGGGCATTCAACACCGTTGCCTTCGGCACCGAAGGAGGATTGTTCGACCAGTCTGGAATCCCTGCTGTGATATGCGGACCAGGCAGCATGGCGCAAGGGCACAAGCCGGATGAATTCATCAGCGTCGAACAGCTTGAAAAGTGCGATGACATGCTGAAACAGGTACTGGCGTTTGTTTGTCGGTGATGCCCGGCCAAGCTGAGCCTGATGCACGGGTATCAGCTCAGCCGCCACGTTAAACCCGTTACTTCATGGCCAACCGTGCAGCCTGCCGCCCCTGCTCCGCAGACAAGGTGCCGTTCCTGGAAGGTTTGTCCAGAGCATTACTGACTGGCCGTCAGCGTCTCGAGCGTCGACTGCAACACGCCTCCCCTGGATTGCCTTTTCGACACCACATCAACCAAGGAGAGCAAGCTGTTGTTGGACGGCCGAGAACCAATGACAATCATTTCAACGCCCCGGCAGATGCAAAAAACGTCCTATGCCAGGACGCTGATACAAATATCAAGTTCATGCGGTATGGGCTTCCCGAGCACACCTTCAATCTGCCGGACCTGCTCTTCTGTAAGCTCTATAACACCATGTCTCACGCCTTCCTGAAGGGACTCCCACCCCACCAAATCAAGCACGGACTGATTGAGCTCTGGTGCTACATCCAGCTCAAACTGCACAAACTCGTTTTCGTGACCTTCAGGAAAAAAACCTTCGATGCACAAATGCATATACACCTCTCAATCTATTTAGGAGTTGTTCTACCCGGTTTTGCGGGTTTGGTCTGTAGTGGTCAACTAATCCCGGACACGACGTTAAGCTTTTTCTCGGCCTGAGCCGGGGCCATCCCATCGTTGAACTGGTACGGTTGAATCCAGTTGTAGCGATGCATCAAGTAATGACTGATGTCTCGGTGCGCTTCTTGAACCGTCATGTAGCCACAACTCGACGCACGTAGAGATCCAGAACGACAGCCAGGTAATGCCATTTCCCTTGAGCCCAGATGTAGTTGATATCGCCACACCAGACCTGATTGGGGGCCGGCACTTCAAACTCTCGATTCAAGATGTTCGGAATATCCGGCCGCTCGACCGTCGCTTGTTTGTAGGCATGTGATCCAGGTTGCTTGCTGACTAGCGCCAGTTCCCTCATCAATCCACGCACTTTGAACCGCCCGATTTGCTCGCCATTTTCCTGCATCATCGACACGATGCTGCGGCTACCGGCAGCGCTTCGACTTTGCGTAAACAGTTCGTTGACCCGGCTGCGTAACCGAACCCGCTCAGCGTTTGGAGTTCGACGTCTGAGACGGTGGGCGTAGTAGCACGAGCGAGTGACATCAAAGACCACACAAAGCCAATCAACCGGCTCTTGGGCGCTCAGTTGATCAATCAGCGCGTGCGCTCGTGCTCTTCCGACATCAAGAGCGCGGTAGCCTTTTTTAAAATGGATTTCTCCCGTTCAAGACGAGCGATGCGGGCTTCCAGCTCCTGAATCTTCTGCTGCTCAGGTGTCAGAGCTTTAGCCTGCGGAGTCACACCGCTGCGTTCCTGCTGGAGCTGATTCACCCAGCGACGTAACGCAGACTCGACTACCCCGAGTGAGCGGCAGGCTTCGATATGGCTATAGCCCTGATCGAGCACGAGGGCTGCGGCCTCGCGTTTGAATTCAGCGGAAAAGGAACGACGTTGCTTGGCCATCAAACACCTCTATATCATCTGGCGAGCATTCTCGCCTAAATGGGTGCCCGGAATCATTAGACCACTACATAATAAGATCAGTGTAAAACAAACCAATGTTACGTTCCTGCTCCTCCTTGGTAAGGACTTTGAATGACCGGATATTCTTGTAATACAATGAGTACCTGTAAATTTTCATGCTTCATCCTTCTTAATTTAGTATGACCGCTTGTACTCAAGCACCTCTTGTAGGGCAATAGATTTACCGCTATCGATCTTGTTTGCCGGACTAGGTAACTCAAGAGCATGTGTAAGTGCCTCACCCTTGTGGCTCGGGATGAGCGTTCTTATGAAACCACCTTGCCTTCATACTGCAGCAATCAATAGATAAGCAAGGTAGCTGATTATCACCTTTTACTCGCGGAAGCCTTCCTATTCCCATCGATCAAGAATATCTTCGACGTCTTTTCTCCACGATCAATTGCTTCCCTCCGGACTCGCTGGACCTCAGCATATTTTTGCCCAAGCCCACCCACATCAATGACCAAGTAAATTCCATGATCAGTATCTTCGGCAGCCTTATAAATCTCTAATTGTTTTTGATAGCCATGCAACAGGGAGTTGGTTGATAGCTTTATCTCCACAAGCACCCGATTGTTAAAGCCTGAAGAAAACTTGAAATCTACCGGGCCATTACCTGCGTCGGCCTCAGGTGTAATATCTAAATTATTAGCCTTACAATATGAATAAGCCATGGTAAAAAACAATCGCTGAGCAGCCTTCTCTCTACGCGGTTTTTTATCATCACTCCACAGCTCTTTCCAAACCCCTTTATTCTCAATAAGATCTTGAAATTGTAAGATCATTTCCTCAACAAACGCCACAGCATCTTCTGGCGTAGCAGGAGCCGTATTGCTTTTGAACTTAACTGGATACTCATAACCAATTTTTGTCAACTTCGCCCAAAATGCCTCTCCATTCGTATCCTTCGCAAAATCATAGGACTCGAGAGGAACCTCCCGCAGCATCTCCAATAACTGTTCAAATGCTTCTTTACTAGAAAGGGCCGCAACCTTAACTTTTGCCTTGTCCTTCTTGGTCATTGTTGACCAAATCTGACCTATCTTTCCGCTCACCCTCTCACGCAACTCTTCATTCTCTTTAACCGCTCGAGATATATCACCCCAATCGGTGGCAATCGGGAGATCACGAACGATATCTGTGGGAACGAATATAAGGGGGTCATCTGTATAGGGATTAACTGGCAGTTCTTGCAACTCCCCTTCCACCTTGAACTCTCTAGAGGGGATTTTAAGATCTGCATTGATCCTCTGAGTCATCCGCACCAAATCTTTGATAATTATATTCGTCGTCATATCGCTTATGCGATCAGCCCCTATACCTTCTTCAAAAAGCGAGAGCCCCATAAAGAAGTCTATATCGGTAATTCCAAGCTTTACGATTTGATAGGCCGTATCCAACGCATGTGTAGTCAACTCCTTCCCGAAGCCAGCACCACGAACTGACGAACTATAGCCAAGGCAAGTCCAACTGATTTCTGAAAACTTAAAAAGCTTCTCAACTGTCCGCCATGGCAAATCGCCTTTCGCTTCGGAGACACGCAACAATTTTATTATACGCTCAAACCTTTGCTCATATGCTGTCGCAGCTCCTATATTAATCTCAGGATGGACGCTCCTCTCTAAAAGGAGGGGATCAATGAACAAATTGGTATCACTCGAAAGCTGGGTATCGATAATCCCCGCATTAAGCAACACACCCAGATCTATATTAAACTCTGTACTAATAGTCGCAGGAGTTTTGATCTTAGCCACAACTCACCCCCTGAAAATATCAACCAACTAGAGTTGAGACCTCAATAAAATCATTACGAAATCAGCTTTACGACAACTCCATTAAAACTCTCATAACACCCCAAAGCCTCATCTGACAACTCAACAAGACCACCATCAGATATTCTTAGCAACTTAGAATCATATAAGGCATGCAAGTCTTTACGAAGGAGAAATCCGTCCCCTGCGTTATTATGCCCTTTTCGCCATTGACGCCCATGGCGATGAGCCGCATCTAGTGCACGAACTACATCACATCCACTTACGACACAACGGCCTCTGTATGCACTGAAAAGCTTACGTCTAAACGCCGCCTGTTCTGGTCGCGTCTCAACACTAGCAAATTTTGCCGCCCTTACCTCAAGCGAATCAGACATCCACGAATCTGAAACATCAATCTCAACACCAGACCAAAACTCATAGAGCTTCTGGCGCTCAGCCTCATCATCTAAAACCCCAAATTTATTCAAACCAGCAGAAGAATGACTACTCTCACCACCAACTAAAAGCGCAGTAATAATTGGCTCACCTTGCGCCTGAGAATACTCACCCAGTCTATCCATGCTGTGCTTAGAGGTGTACCTATCTATACCAAAGACATCCATAAACTCTCTATAAGTTACCCTACGCCTTGCTTGAGCGATTCTAATCAACCACTCCCTCATCACAGGAAGACCAATCTTATAACCTACTTTGCTCGCGCTTACTTCGGGGGCACCCCGACTGACCATAGATGTTGGCTGATTGTACTCAGTGACAACCGGCAGAACAGAAAGCCTACCGATGTAGCTTTCAGCCCAATTATCTACAGAGCCGTACTTATCAATAACGTGGCTCAACTTTTCCAGATCAGTAAGTCTAGTTGAACTTTGTGGACTGCCGTTATAGTACCTACCTGCAGGATCAATTTCTCGAGAAAACTCTTCAAAACTGATATTTATAGCTAGGGGTTTACCAAGCAGATACGGGAAGAAATTTTCAGAGTCCCAGAAGGCTGACGACACGGCCGCCGAGTGGACGCCATCAATTGTACCGACAACCTTGGCAACCCAATTATAAGCATTGGACCAATTGCTCCTCCGCCCCTCACAGCGAGTAGTGCAGAAAAAGCAGATATCACCTGTAGCTATCTGACCAAACTTTCGCTCATTACCACCTTTCTGTGTTTTGGGAAACCCCCAAGCATACAGGTCACCATCAGGAATTATCACTTCAGGAGGAAGTGAATCAAGTCGGGCTTTTGAAATAGGAGCTGCTAAGGTCTTGTTGTAGTTTTCAAGAGCAGTAGCATCATTCAAGCCACCTGCTGCAATTACCCAAACGGCCATATGAAGGCATCCTCCATGGAATCAAAGCATGTCAACATGCCACCATCCCATGAGAGAGTTTTGAATGCAAGGCGCAACTGATCAAATCTATAAAACAAGACACATCAACAAGCCCCCCTCTTCAACGCGAGAGATGGGCAATTGACTAGGCTTGGCTATCCTGCTCATTGGTAGGCCTCTTGCATCAGCTGGAGACGGCTAGAGGCCGATGAGGATTGGTCATGCGTCCTAACAAAGGGCAGTGGACGGGACCACAGAGAGGCAGCTTAGGCAAAACGGGCAAGGTGGATTAGAGCAGTGCAATTCAGAAACGGAACCCCGCAGACCTTTATCTACGGGAGGTTCTCGATGTATGACAGAGAGATTGGGGTTTTCAGTCAATTATCCTTCCATTGAGCGCCGCTTCCGCAACTTAGCATAGAGAGAAGCTACTGCCGGAAAGAACATCACACCGCCCGCCATGGTAGCGATCACAGGGACCGCAGCAAGCACTGAAAGCGCCAACCCCCACACCCACAGTAGACACAATCCCGAAGGAGCGGTAACTGCCGCTCCTGCTAGTGTCGCGGCTATTCCAGCCTACGTACGCTCACTCCCCTCTTTGTGGCTTTATGGGGAATTCTGCCGTGCACCCAGTGCAACGGAACTTGCCTCGGGCAGTCCGGTTGTCTTGGAGCGGGTGGATTTCTTTCTTATTGAAGCAGCTTGGGCAGGCGAAATGGGGCGTTTCGTCACTCGAAATGTACACAACTGCACCGCCCGCTGTCTGCGTAAGTTTGTAAGCGGCTGCTCGTTGTCGCCACGAGTCTGCGGCATCCAGCTTCTTCTTCAGATCGTCTCGCTCTAGCTGGAGCCTGTGTAGGTCTTCTCTCAGATTGAACATCCCATCTTGCACGTCCCCCAGTTTTTCAAGGACTTCACCGATCTTCGCTTTAGCCTCAGCATCTACCCTCCCATCAAACGCAGCCTTGGCGAGTTGTTTGGTTAGGTTGATCCCCTGCACCACGCCGTTGAGTGCTGCAATGTCCATACTACTGCCCTGTAGAGAATTGGAGCCCTAACATTAGAGCAACCTAGCGGACGCGACTAGTGTTGAGACATCAATGACAGGAGCTTGGCTCGGGGATTTACAGTCGACTAGAATGCTCAGCACAGTGCACCACTTTGGTGTACTACGGCACTGGTCCACTTCGAGATTTTTGAGCGAGAAATCCTTGAGAATTCAAGGACTTAAAGAATGGAGGCAACCCCACCAGCCACACCCCGGCACACAATGTTCCCGCTATGGCTGCTCCCTTCCGGGCCTGACCAGGTTGACGGGTAATCGTTGCGAGGGGACCAATGGGGTCACCATAACGACACTCGCCAGTCGGCGAGCCGCGCCATTGTACCGGTCTGGCGCGAAGTTACAACCCGTAATCCAGGATAAAAATTCGAGAGTGCTCAAGCACTTGTGTCGCAAGGGCTGTGCGGGTTGCAGGGAGCGGGCTCGGGGCTTATAGTCCCGCGGTCGCTGCATATCAGCGATGGGGTGTGGAAGCCCCGCTGTGTTAGAGGCCACAGAAGCCTGTACTTAGTAATCGGAGACCATCGGGTGTCCGATGGCTACGCTATGGCGGCTGTGCGCTGGGGGCACCTTCGGGTGCGCCGGGTTCCTCTGACCGGTCTTCCACACCCTCGCACAGCTGCCACCCACTCATGTGGAAGTGAGTTTTTGGCAGCACTATCCAATGAGGAAATCAATCATGTTCAAAATCACACCCAATCCCCCTGCCCCCGCACATTGCGGAGGTGCAGCATGAGTCGCTTTATCCCGCTCCGAAGCAACAACACCGATACCCCCGTGCTGCATATCGACAGTCAGGCGCCGCTGGATTTTCTGTTTGCCAGTGCCGACCGGCGCATTCGCATGGCTCGTCGCCTGCTGGAGTGTCTGGACGGCGCCGATGACAGCGATGTGCGTTATATGGCCAATGCCGCATTGATGTTGTTGAGCGATGGCTGTGATGCACTGGATGCCGTGGAGAAGCAAGTGTTTCGGGCTGTAGCGAACGGGGCGGCGGTCAGGCATTAGGCTGGCCGCACCCTGTGAGGGCTGTTCGCGAATGAATTCGCTCCTACGGGTTGGCGGCCTGTAGCACTTCGTCTGCCTTGCCGCCTGTGCCCTGGATGACGAGGTGGATGAAGTGCAGTTTGGTAATGGCTGCGGCTGGCAGGACGAAGGGGTAGAAGTCTGGCTGGCCCATGCTGCGTGACAGTTCATTGAGCATGCTGGCCAGTTCTATCCAGGCGTTGACGAACGACAGGAAGGCCGGGCCTTCCGGGTGTTGGGGGTCGTAGAGGACGTCCAGCGGGAAGGGTTGGTAGTCCAGTTCCATTTCCCGGGCGCTCATGCCGAAGCCCAGCGCGGTATCGACCGCGTCCATCATGTGCAGGTAATGCGCCCAGGTTTCCGCCCAGTCTTCCCAGGGGTGCATGGTCGCGTAGGCGCTGACGAACTGTTGCGGCCAGCCGTCCGGCGCGCCGTTCTGGTAGTGCTGCTCCAATGCCTCGGCGTAACTGGCGCGTTCGTCGCCAAACAGCGCGCGAAAGCCCTCGAGCCAATGGGTGTCAGCAATCAGCCGGTCCCAGTAATAGTGGCCGACCTCATGGCGAAAATGCCCCAGTAACGTGCGATACGGTTCGTGCATCTGCACCCGCATGGCTTCGCGATGGGCATCGTCGGCTTCTTCGATATTCAGGGTGATCAGGCCATTGGCGTGGCCGGTGGTGGGCCGTTTGCCTTCCAGGTCGACACCAACGAAATCGAAGGCCAGCCCGGTGTCTTCATCGGTGCTTTTGGGAATGACTTCAAGACCCAGCGAGATCAGTTGCGCCACCAGCCGCCGCTTGGCGGTTTCGACCTTGCGCCAGCGCTCGGGGTTTTCCGGGACAGACAGGTCGGGAATGGTGCGGTTCAGGCTACAGGCGATGCAGAATTCGCCGGTGTTATGGGCGGGAAACAACCAGTTGCAGGCGGCGGGTGTATGCAGGTTGGCGCAGCGTCGGTAGAGACCCGCGCCGGGGTCGTCGCTGAGGCGCCAGGTGTCGGGTTCAGCGGCGGGTTCGAGCGCGGCGATGCGTTCCTGCTCAGGCAGGTAGCCCAAGGCCGCCGAACAGGCCAGGCACTGGGAGTTGGGGAAGAACACCGACTGGCCGCAGCGGCATTGCCAGATCTTGCTGTTGCGCTTTGTTTCGCCGACGAAGGGTGCAGCGATCCGTGAACTCAGTTGTTCGAAAAAGCGGTACATGGCGGGCTCCCTGTGCTCCGTGAACAGACTAGATCATGGGGGAGGTTCAGGGGTTCCGTGGATTTGGCGGGGTGGTGATTTTTGGATGGGGGCTTTCGCGAATGAATTCGCTCCTACGGGGCGTGTAGGAGCGAATTCATTCGCGAAGTACACCCGGGCCGTAGCGCCGTCTTCGCGGATGAATCCGCTCCCACAGGGTGTAAGAGGTAATCAATCCACCGCGATGCCGTGCCCGGCCAAGAATGCGACGAAGGCATCTTCATCCAGCACGTTCACGCCCAGTTCATTGGCCTTGGTGAGTTTGGAACCTGCACCCGGCCCGGCGACGACGGTGTGGGTCTTGGCCGATACCGAGCCGGACACCTTGGCACCGAGGCTTTCGAGTTTTTCCTTGGCGATGTCACGGCTCATGAGTTCCAGCGAGCCGGTCAGCACCCAGGTCTGACCGGTCAGCGGCAGGCCTTCAACGGTTTTCTTTTCGCTACGCCAGTGCATGCCGAACGCTTTGAGCTGTTCTTCGATGGCCCGCGCCCGCTCGGCGTTGGCGCTGTCATCGAAAAACTCGCGCACGGCCTTGGCCTGTTTCTCGGGCAGTGCCTGACGCATGTCCAGCCAGTCGGCGCTGATCACGTTTTCCAGGGTGCCGAACTTGTCGGCCAGTTTCTGCGCCCCGCCCGGCCCGACCGAGAAGATGTGCAGCTTGTCGATCAGGCTGCCCAGCGTAGTGCTGGCCGCAAACTCGGCCCCCAACTCGCCTTCATCCTGCAATTGCAGGCCGCTCTCGCCCAGCAAGGCGTCGATGACTTCGCGGTTGTGGCTGTCCTCGAAGAAGCTGTGGATTTCGTGGGCCACTTCCAGGCCGATGTCCGGCAGGTAGGTGAGCACTTCCGGCAAGGCCTGACGCACGCGCTGCAAGGAGGCCAGCGAACGGGCCAGCACCTTGGCGGTCTCTTCGCCCACATCGGGAATGCCCAGGGCGTAGATGAAGCGCGCCAGGGTCGGCTTCCGGCTGTCGGAAATGGCCTTGAGCAGTTTGTTGCTGGAGACTTCGGCAAAGCCTTCCAGGTCGATGATCTGTTCGTATTGCAGCTTGTAGAGGTCAGCGGGCGAGCCGATGAGTTTTTCGTCCACCAGTTGCTCGATGGTCTTGTCGCCCAGGCCTTCGATGTCCATGGCCCGCCGCGAGACGTAGTGGATGATCGCCTGCTTGAGTTGCGCCCCGCAGGCCAACCGGCCTACGCAGCGGTAGACCGCGCCTTCGCTGACGGTTTCCTTGCCCTTGCTGCGTTTGATCAGTTGCGTGCGCTCCACATGGGAGCCGCACACCGGGCAGCTTTGCGGGACTTCGACCGGGCGGGCGCTTTCCGGGCGACGTTCCGGCACGACCTGCACCACTTGCGGGATCACATCACCGGCGCGGCGGATGATGACGGTGTCGCCGATCATCACGCCCAGGCGCGCCACTTCGTCCATGTTGTGCAGCGTGGCGTTGGAGACGATAACGCCTGCCACCTTGACCGGCTTGAGGCGCGCCACGGGTGTGACTGCGCCGGTACGACCCACCTGGAATTCGACGTCCAGCAGTTCGGTCAGCTCTTCCATGGCCGGGAATTTGTGGGCGATGGCCCAACGCGGCTCACGTGCACGGAAACCCAGCTCGCGCTGGGACTGCAGGTTGTTGACCTTGAACACCACGCCGTCGATTTCATAGGCCAGCTCAAGACGACGCTCGCCAATGTCACGGTAGTACGCCAGGCACTCTTCAATCCCGTCGGCCAGCTTCAACTCACGGCTGATGGGCATGCCCCAGTCCTTGAGTTTGTTGAGCAGGCCTACATGGGTGTCGGAAATTTCGGCAGATACCTGCCCGACGCCATAACAGCAGAATTCCAGCGGGCGGTTGGCGGTGATTTTCGAGTCCAGCTGGCGCAGGCTGCCTGCCGCCGCGTTACGCGGGTTGGCGAAGGTCTTGCCGCCGATTTCCATCTGGCTGGCGTTGAGACGCTCGAAACCGGCCTTGGACATGAACACTTCGCCACGCACTTCCAGCACATCAGGCCAGCCGGTGCCTTGCAGCTTGAGCGGGATATTGCGCACGGTGCGCACGTTGACGCTGATGTCTTCGCCGGTGGTGCCATCGCCACGGGTCGCGCCACGCACCAGCGCGCCATCGCGATACAGCAGGCTGACCGCCAGGCCGTCGAGCTTGGGTTCGCAGCTGTATTGCACCTTGCCGCCACCACCAAACAGGTCGCCTGCCGGCAGGTCGAGGCCTTCGTTCACGCGGCGGTCGAACTCACGCATGTCGGTTTCTTCAAAGGCGTTGCCCAGGCTGAGCATGGGGACTTCGTGGCGCACCTGTGTGAAGGCCGACAGCGCGGCACTGCCGACCCGCTGGGTCGGGGAATCCGGGGTGACCAGATGCGGGTTGTCCGCTTCCAGCGCCTTCAATTCGTGAAACAGGCGGTCGTACTCGGCATCCGGAATGCTGGGCTCGTCCAGCACGTGGTAGCGGTAGTTATGCTGGTCCAGCTCTGAGCGCAGTTCCAGGATTCGGGTTTCGACGGCTTTCATACGGTTTCTCTCAAAAACAAAAAAGCAGCCTTGGCTGCTTATTCAAACGCATATTCCTGTAGGAGCGAATTCATTCGCGAAAGGTCGCCTCGCGAATGAATTCGCTCCTACTGTCAGCGGCGCTGGGTCAGCGCACGGCGCTCGAATTCGACAATGCGCTGGCGATAATGCTCAATCGTTTGAGCGGTCATGACGCTGCGCTGGTCGTCTTTCAGTTCGCCGTTCAGTTCATGGGCCAGCTTGCGGGCAGCAGCGACCATGACATCGAACGCCTGCTTCGGATGACGCGGGCCCGGCAGGCCGAGGAAGAAGCTCACGGCACGGGTGCTGAAGTGGTCGATATCGTCCAGATCGAACACGCCCGGCTTGACGGCGTTGGCCATGGAGAACAGGACTTCGCCATTGCCCGCCATACTTTCGTGGCGGTGGAAGATGTCCATTTCACCGAAGCGCAGGCCGCTTTCCAGGATGTTCTGCAACAGTGCAGGCCCTTTGAAGCCGCTTTCGTCACGGCAGATCACGCTGATGACCAGCACTTCTTCGACAGGGGTCTGGTCCTTGTCTTCGGTGATGCGCTGGGCAGGCTTGTCGTCCGGGAAGTCGTCGTTACGGTCGGTGAACAGGCTCGGGCCATCCATGTCCAGGTTCAGGTCGCCCTGTTGTGGCTCGTCCTTGCGTTTCTTTTCGCTGTTGCTGCGCTTGCTTTCGCGTGTTTCACGCGGGGTCGCGCTCATCGAAGGCAGGTCGTCTTCGTCCAGCTTGGGTTCTTTATGGGTCTCCAGCACCCGGGACGGGCCGAGCAGTTCGGCGGATGAACTGTCATCGTCGTCCGGCAGGTTGGAAAAGCTTCGGTCGAGCCTGAATTTCAGTTTTCCCTTGCCGCCGCGCATACGGCGCCAGCCATCGAAGAGAATACCGGCAATGACAATAATGCCGATGACGATCAGCCACTCGCGCAGACCGATTTCCATGTAATCCAGTGCCTCTAAAAGAATATTTTTGAAAACAAGGGCCTAAACCCCTTTAATACGTGGTGCCAAGTCTATGTTCTAACTGGCATTTTGCCCACGTCAAAATAAAAAAGTGGTCACTAAACTAGCACGACCAAAGGTAACTTTACACCGTCTGTTGCACCTCTTTGGCGCCAAGGGTGGTATCTATCGCTACCGCTTCACATATTTGAGCCATTAAAACGCCAGATCCTGGGCGCATCCCTCGGTAAATCACGTCTCTACAAGGGCCATGGCCTCTTCCACATCCACCGCTACAAGCCGCGAGCAACCGGGCTCATGCATGGTCACCCCCATCAATTGATCGGCCATTTCCATGGCGATCTTGTTGTGGGTGATATAGATGAATTGCACTGTTTGTGACATTTCTTTCACTAGACGCGCATAACGACCGACGTTGGCGTCGTCCAGTGGCGCATCGACTTCGTCGAGCATGCAGAACGGTGCCGGGTTGAGTTTGAAAATGGCAAAAACCAGTGCCAGTGCAGTCAGGGCTTTTTCCCCACCGGACAGCAAATGAATCGTGCTGTTTTTCTTGCCGGGAGGACGCGCCATGATCGTCACCCCTGTATCGAGTAAATCTTCGCCCGTCAGTTCCAAATAAGCAGAGCCGCCACCGAAAACTTTTGGAAAAAGTGCCTGAATTCCGCTGTTTATCTGATCGAAGGTCTCCTTGAAGCGGTTGCGGGTTTCCTTGTCGATCTTGCGGATCACGTTTTCCAGCGTTTCGAGGGCTTCCACCAGATCGGCGTTCTGGGCATCCAGATAACGTTTGCGCTCGGACTGTTGCTGATACTCATCGATGGCCGCGAGGTTGATCGCGCCCAGGCGCTGAATGCGTGCCGCGATGCTTTCAAGCTCCTGCTCGGCCCCGGCCTCAGTGGCTTCGGGGGTCAGCGTCGCCAGAACGCCATGCAGGTCGTAGCCGTCTTCGTGCAACTGGTCCTGCAAGGTCTTGCGTCGCACCGTCAGGGATTGCCACTCCAGACGCTGCTGTTCCAGCTGGCTGCGCAGCAGTTGCGATTGCTGTTCGGCCTGGGTGCGGCGCTTCTCGGCCTCGCGCAGTTCGCGGTCAGCGTCTTCCAGGGCCATCTTGGCAACACGCATTTCGTCATCGACGACCATGCGCCTTTCCAGCAGTTCTTCAAGCTTGAGGCGCAGTTCTTCCAGAGGCGCCTGCCCTTCTTCCAGGTTCAGGCCCAGTTGCTCGCTCTTTTCGGTCAAGCGTTCGGACTGCATTTTCAGGCGCTCAAGGGCCTGGCGTGTCGAATCGTGCTGCGCCTTGATCGAGCCCAGACGCACCGCCAACTGGTGGCTGCGGTCCTTGTGCTGGCGGGCTTCCTGACGCACCCGGTCGAGGCGCTCGCGCAGACTGTCGCGCTGGGCTTGCAGCAGTTCGCGCTGTTCGGTGTCCTGAGCCATGGCATCCAGCGCGTCCTGCAACTGCACGCGGGATTCGCCCAGGTGTTCCTGCTCCATGGCCCGTTGCTCGCCCACTTCCGTGAGTTCTTCGTCCAGCCGGGTGCGGCGCAGGGTCAACTGTTCGACCTTGGCTTTGGCGGCCGACAGTTGCGCCTTGAGTTCGCTTTGCTGACGGGTTTCGTCCTGCAAGCGGCGGCGCAGATCCTCGCGGGCCTCCTCCTGCTGCGATTGCTGCTCGCGCAGCGTGAGCAGTTGCTCTTCACGGGCCGTCAGCGCCGCTTCCAGCTCATCGCGCTCCAGTTCCAGCCGTTGCAGTTCCTGACCACGGGCCAGTACGCCGCTCTGGGCTTCACTGGCACGGCGCACGCGCAGGAAGTGCCGACCGACCCAATAGCCATCGCGGCTGATGAAGCTTTGCCCGGCATTCAACTGCCCACGGCGGGCCAGGGCTTCATCAAGGCTCTGCACCGGCATGACCTGCCCCAGCCAGGCGGAAAGGTCCACCGGGCTGTCGACCTTGTCCAGCAGGCTGCCGGGCAGCCGACCGGTTTCGGCACCGGGGCTGAACAGGCGCAGGTCGCCCTGTTGAAAACCGGCCAGATCGAGCCCGTCGAAATCATCCACCAGCACGGCTTGCAGGTCGGCACCCAGCACGGTTTCCACCGCCAGCTCCCAACCGGCTTCGACATTCAGCCCTTCGGCCAGACGCGGGCGCTCGGCCAGTTGCTGGTCGCGCAGCCATTCGGCGGTGCCGGTGTCCGGGTCGAGGGCCGCCTGCTGCAAGGCTTCCAGCGACGCCAGGCGACCGTTCAGGCGTTGCAGTTCGCCCTGGGCCTGCTGCTGCGCCTGATTGGCCTGCTGCAACTGGTCGCGCAATTGCTCCAGTTGCTCGACGATCTGCTCTTCGTTCAGGTGCAGGTCGTCGATGGCCATTTCACGGGTGGCCAGGTCTTCGCTCAGTTCCAGAATGGCGGCGTCTTCAGGGTCGGCGGCCAGCAACTGGCGCTCTTCGCTCAAGCGACGCTGACGCTCGGCCAGGCGCTCGATGCTCTGCTCCAGTTGCTGAATGCGCGACTGCTGCACCTGAGCCTGACGCTGAGGCTCGGCAGACTGCTGGTTGAAGGTGTCCCATTTTTCCTGCCAGCCCTGCATCGTGGCTTCGGCATCTTCCAGCGCGATGGCCGATTCTTCGGCGGCAGCGAGGGTCATTTCCTGTTCCGGCTCGAGCATTTCCAGCTCTTCGCTCAGGGTGGCCAGCAGAGTGGTGTCATGGCCCAGGTGCGATTCGGTTTCCTGCCGGGCGCGCTCGGCTTCGCGCAGATCGTCCTGCAACTGACGCAGGCGTTGCTGACCATGCTGGATGCTCTGTTCGACACGGGCGATGTCACCGCCCACGGAATAGAAGCGCCCCTGCACCAGATTGAAGCGTTCGGACAGTTCGTGATGACCGTCCCGCAGCCGCTCGATGCTGGCATCGGCGCTGCGCTGATCGGCCACCAGCGCCTCGAAACCCACTTCCTGGGTGCCGATCACTGTTTCGCGCTGGCCGACCTGTTCGTTCAGTGCCTGCCAGCGCAGGGCCGACAACTGGGCCTTGAGCTGACGCTCCTCGGCCTTGTATTCCTGATACTTCTCGGCGGCCTGGGCCTGGCGGTGCAGTCGTTCGAGCTGGCGCTCCAGCTCTTCGCGCAGGTCAGTCAGGCGCGCCAGGTTTTCGTGGGTCCGACGAATGCGGTTTTCCGTCTCCCGGCGACGCTCCTTGTATTTGGAGATACCGGCGGCTTCTTCGATGAAGTTGCGCAGCTCTTCAGGCTTGGCCTCGATCAGCTTGGAGATCATGCCCTGCTCGATGATCGAGTAGCTGCGCGGCCCCAGGCCGGTGCCCAGGAAGATATCGGTGATATCGCGACGCCGGCATTTGGCGCCGTTGAGGTAGTAGCTGTTCTGGCTGTCGCGGGTCACCTTGCGGCGAATGGAGATTTCCGCATAGCTGGCGTACTCGCCCACCAAGGTGCCGTCGGAGTTGTCGAACACCAGTTCGATGCTCGCCTGGCTCACGGGCTTGCGGCTGGTGGAGCCGTTGAAGATGACGTCGGTCATCGACTCGCCGCGCAGGTTCTTGGCCGAGCTTTCGCCCATTACCCAGCGCACGGCGTCGATGATGTTGGACTTGCCGCAACCATTGGGGCCGACGACGGCCGCCATGTTGCTGGGGAAGGTCACCGTGGTGGGGTCGACGAAGGACTTGAACCCCGCCAGCTTGATGCACTTCAGACGCATGCTGTCAGCCTGCCGTCAGCGCGGCCAGCACCAGCCTGCAGCTGCGTTGGCAATATTGAGTGAGTACCTCGCGGATCTGTACCAGATCGCGGGCCACAACGGCTTCGAGCAGTTGAGAGAACAGGGCCAGGTAATCGCCCAGCTCCGCCTTGCGCTGTTCCAGGGCAAGAAAGTAACTGCGGCTCATGGACGGCTGCAGGTTCTCGACCGTCTCTTGCAGGTACGGGTTGTCGGCAAACGGATAGGCTGCGCGCATGACATTGAAGCTTTCATCAACGAACACGGTCACCTCACCAAGGTCATGACTGGCCTTGAGGCGTTGCTGGATCTGCATGAACGGCGTCAGGTCGGACTCGCGCTGCCAACGTTCGGCAACCGCCGTGGCAAGCAGAATGTACAGCTCTGCCATCAACGAGCACAGGCCGATCACGCTGTGGGCATCCAGTGTTGTCACCTGCGCCCCGCGGCGTGGCAGGATTGCCACCAGATGGCGGCGTTCAAGGATCAGCAGCGCTTCACGCACACTTCCCCGGCTGACGTTCAACGCCTGCGTAACTTTCTGTTCCTGGATTCGCTCTCCAGGTTTTAGTTCGCCACGGATAATCCGCTCGGCAAGGTGCTGAGCGATTTGTTCCGCGAGGCTGTCCGATGCCTTGAACGTCATGTCTTTCCTTTCAAGCCGGTCTATTTATTAAGAGGCGAAGTGTATCGCAACCTGCGGGCATGGCGCAGGGCCATGGCAGTGGAAACTGGCACGATTCAAGCAAATCTTCGTGGAGGCTTGCTACCCACAGGCCAGTGTCAAGGCGAATGGCTCAATAAAACATCATTTTCTGACCTTAAAGTCAGGAAAAAATTGACCCAACGGTCAAAACTGATAGATTCATCGACACAGTCGATTACAAAAAATTGAGGGTGCTGCACCGTGATTCAGTTCCTTTTAAACCAAGAGCTCAAGACCGAGCACACCCTGGACCCGAACCTGACCGTGCTCAACTACCTGCGCGGGCACGCCCACAAGACGGGCACCAAGGAAGGCTGTGCCAGCGGTGACTGCGGCGCCTGTACCGTGGTGGTCGGCGAACTGGAAACCGATGGCCAGGGCCGCGAACATATTCGTTATCGCAGCCTCAACTCATGCCTGACCTTCGTGGCCTCGCTGCACGGCAAGCAATTGATCAGCGTCGAAGACCTCAAACATCAGGGGCAATTGCACAGCGTGCAAAAGGCCATGGTCGACTGCCATGGCTCGCAATGCGGGTTCTGCACGCCCGGTTTTGTCATGTCGCTGTTCGCCCTGCAAAAGAACAGCAGCCAGCCGGACACTCATCAGGCCCACGAAGCGCTGGCCGGCAATCTGTGTCGCTGCACCGGTTATCGCCCGATCCTGGCCGCTGCCGAGCAGGCGTGCAGCTCGCATCAACCCGACCAGTTCGATCAGCGCCAGGCACAGACCATCGCCCGCCTGAGCGCCATTGCCCCCAAGGAAACCGGCGAGCTGAATGACGGCGAAAAGCGCTCTCTGGTGCCGCTGACCGTGACGGATCTGGCCACGCTCTATGAAGCCCACCCACAGGCACGGCTGCTGGCTGGCGGCACGGACCTGGCGCTGGAGGTCACTCAGTTTCACAAGCCCTTGCCGGTGATGATCCATGTCGGCCATATCGCTGAACTCAAGCGTATCGAACACTTCGATGATCGGCTGGAGATCGGCGCCGCCGCTTCCCTGACCGATTGCCATGCGGCCCTCAAGGCCGAATACCCTGATTTCGGTGAGCTGCTGCAACGCTTCGCCTCGTTGCAGATCCGCAATCAGGGCACGCTGGGCGGCAATATCGGCAACGCCTCCCCCATCGGCGACTCCCCGCCCCTGCTGATTGCCCTGGGTGCGCAGCTTGTTCTGCGCAAGGGCAATACTCGGCGGACGTTGGCGCTGGAGGACTACTTCATCGATTACCGGGTCACGGCGCGCCAGGAAAGCGAGTTCATCGAGAAGATCATTGTGCCCAAGGCTACCGGTCACCGGGCCTTCCGAGCCTATAAGGTGTCCAAACGGCTGGATGACGACATTTCCGCCGTGTGCGCCGCCTTTAACCTGCTGATCGAGAACGGCAGCATTGTGGAGGCGCGTATCGCATTCGGCGGCATGGCGGCCATTCCAAAACGGGCAGCGGCCTGCGAGCGGGCCTTGATCGGTCATCCCTGGACTTCTGCCTCGGTCGAACAGGCCTGTGCCGCGCTGGCCGAGGACTTCACACCTCTGTCGGATTTCCGTGCCAGCAAGGAGTACCGGCTGCTCAGCGCACAGAACCTGCTGCGCAAATACTTCATCGAACTGCAAACGCCGACAATTGCGACGCGGGTGACTGACTATGTCTAATCACTCTTCGCACAAGACCCAGGCCGAAATGGTCGAGCTGTTTCAGCAGGACCTGACTACCGGCGTAGGCCGAAGCGTCAAGCATGACAGCGCCGACAAGCATGTCAGCGGCGAGGCGGTGTATATCGATGACCGCCTGGAGTTTCCCAACCAGTTGCACGTGTATGCGCGCCTGTCGGATCGCGCCCATGCCCGGATCATCAGTGTCGATACGAGCCCCTGTCACGCCTTCGACGGGGTGCGCATCGTCATCACTCACGAAGACATTCCCGGCCTGAAGGATATCGGCCCGCTGCTGCCGGGCGACCCGCTGCTGGCCATCGACAAGGTGGAATTCGTCGGTCAGCCGGTGCTGGCCGTGGCCGCCCGGGACCTGGAAACGGCACGCAAGGCCGCCATGGCCGCCGTTATCGAATACGAGGATCTGGAGCCGGTACTGGATGTGGTCCAGGCCTTGCGCCAGAAGCACTTCGTGGTGGACAGCCACACCCATCAGCGCGGCGATTCGGCCAGTGCGCTGCAAAAAGCGCCCCATCGCTTGCAAGGCCATCTGCACATCGGCGGGCAGGAACACTTTTATCTGGAAACCCAGATCTCGTCGGTGATGCCCACCGAAGATGGCGGCATGATCGTTTATTGCTCGACCCAGAACCCCACCGAAATCCAGAAGCTGGTGGCCGAAGTGCTGGGCGTTTCGATGAACCGGATCGTGGTCGATATGCGACGCATGGGCGGCGGCTTCGGCGGCAAGGAAACCCAGGCCGCCAGCCCCGCCTGCCTGTGCGCAGTGATTGCGCACCTGACTGGCCAGCCGACCAAGATGCGCCTGCCACGGGTCGAAGACATGGCCATGACCGGCAAGCGCCATCCGTTCTACATCGAGTACGACGTGGGGTTCGATGACGACGGGCGTCTGCAGGGCATTCAGTTGGAACTGGCAGGCAACTGTGGCTATTCGCCGGACCTGTCGGCTTCGATCGTCGATCGGGCGATGTTCCACGCCGACAATGCCTATTACCTGGGCGATGCCACCATCAACGGCCATCGCTGCAAGACCAACACCGCTTCCAACACGGCTTATCGCGGCTTCGGCGGCCCGCAGGGCATGGTGGCCATCGAGGAAGTGATGGACTGCATCGCCCGTTATCTGGGCAAGGACCCGCTAACGGTGCGCAAGGCCAACTACTACGGCAAGACTGAGCGCAACGTCACTCATTACTACCAGACCGTCGAGCACAACCTGCTGGAAGAAATGACAGCCGATCTGGAGCACAGCAGCCAGTACGCGGAACGGCGCGAGGCGATTCGGGCCTTCAATGCCCAAAGCCCGATCCTCAAGAAAGGCCTGGCGCTGACGCCGGTCAAGTTCGGGATTTCCTTTACCGCCAGCTTCCTCAATCAGGCCGGTGCGCTGATTCATATCTACACCGACGGCAGCATCCACCTGAACCACGGCGGCACTGAGATGGGCCAGGGCCTGAACGTCAAGGTCGCACAGGTGGTGGCCGAGGTGTTTCAGGTCGATATCGAGCGTATCCAGATCACCGCGACCAACACCGACAAGGTGCCGAATACCTCGCCCACGGCGGCCTCCAGCGGCACCGACCTCAATGGCAAGGCCGCGCAGAATGCGGCG
This sequence comes from Pseudomonas sp. NPDC089734, assembly GCF_044748865.1. Classification (NCBI taxonomy): domain Bacteria; kingdom Pseudomonadati; phylum Pseudomonadota; class Gammaproteobacteria; order Pseudomonadales; family Pseudomonadaceae; genus Pseudomonas; species Pseudomonas sp. NPDC089734. The sequence continues at coordinate 57,063 of NZ_JBIVGV010000018.1, forward strand.
GAAACGCTCAAGCAACGGCTGATCGAGTTTGCGGCGCGGCATTATCAGGTCGAAGCGTCGCAGGTGCTGTTTCGCAATGGCCATGTGCGCGTTGGCGAACAGGTGCTGACCTTCGCGGAACTGGCGCAACAGGCATGGATGGGCCAGGTATCGCTGTCCAGCACGGGTTATTACAAGACCCCGAAGATTTTCTACGACCGCAGCCAGGCTCGCGGACGGCCCTTCTACTATTTCGCCTTTGGCGCTGCCTGTGTCGAGGTGATCGTCGACACCCTGACCGGCGAATACAAGATGCTGCGCACCGATATCCTGCATGACGTGGGCGCGTCGCTGAATCCGGCCATCGATATTGGGCAGGTGGAAGGCGGTTATATCCAGGGCGCAGGCTGGCTGACCACCGAAGAGCTGGTGTGGAATGACAAGGGTAAGCTGATGACCAGCGGGCCAGCGTCCTACAAGATTCCGGCGGTGGCAGACATGCCGCTGGATCTGCGGGTGACGCTGGTGGAAAACCGCAAGAACCCGGAAGACACCGTGTTCCATTCCAAGGCCGTGGGCGAACCACCCTTCATGCTGGGGATTGCCGCCTGGTGCGCGATCAAGGATGCCGTGGCGAGCCTGGGGGATTACCGCCTGCAACCGAAGATCGATGCGCCCGCCACGCCGGAGCGGGTGTTGTGGGGGTGTGAGCAGATGAGGCAGGCCAATGAACACTCCCTGTAGGAGCGGATTCATCCGCGAAGACAATATTCCAGGCACCGCATCATCGATGGCTGTACCGGCCTTTTCGCGAATGAATTCGCTCCTACAGGTGCATGGCCGAACACCCCGTAGGAGCGGATTCATCCGCGAAGACAATATTCCAGGCACCGCATCGTGGCTGGCTGTACCGGCCTTTTCGCGAATGAATTCGCTCCTACAGGTGCATGACCGAACACCCCGTAGGAGCGGATTCATCCGCGAAGACATTATTCCAGGCACCGCATCATCGATGGCTGTACCCGCCTTTTCGCGAATGAATTCGCTCCTACAGGTGCATGGCCGAACATCCCGTAGGAGCGGATTTATCCGCGAAGACAATATTTCAGACACCGCATCGTGGCTGGCTGTACCGGCCCTTTCGCGAATGAATTCGCTCCTACAGGTGCATGGCCGAACACCCCGTAGGAGCGGATTCATCCGCGAAGACAATATTCCAGACACCGCATCGTGGCTGGCTGCACCCGCCTTTTCGCGAATGAATTCGCTCCTACAGGTGCATGACCGAACACCCCGTAGGAGCGAATTCATTCGCGAAGACAATATTTCAGGCACCGCATCGTGGCTGGCTGTACCCGCCCTTTCGCGAATGAATTCGCTCCTACGGACATGGCAACCATGAACAACTGGATCAGCGCTCTGGCCGAGCTACAGGCCCAAGGTGAGCCGGGCATCCTGGTCACCATCATCGAGGAACTGGGCTCCACGCCACGCAATGCCGGCTCCAAAATGGTGGTCACGGCACAGCGTATCCACGACACCATCGGCGGTGGGCATCTGGAATACAAGGCCATGGAAATCGCTCGCGAGATGCTGGCCAGTGGCAGCCAGCAGACGCGCCTGGAGCGCTTCAACCTCGGGGCCAGCCTTGGCCAGTGCTGCGGCGGAGTGAATGTGCTGTTGTTCGAGCCCATGGGCCAGCCGCAGGCGCAGATTGCGGTCTTCGGTGCCGGTCATGTCGGCCGGGCGCTGGTGCCGCTGCTGGCCAGCCTGCCCTGCCGGGTGCGCTGGATCGACTCCCGAGAACAGGAATTCCCCGAGCACCTGCCCGAAGGCGTGCTGAAGATCGTCAACGACGAGCCTGTCGATGAAGTCGCACAATTGCCCAAAGGCAGCTACTGCATTGTCATGACCCACAACCATCAACTGGACCTGGAACTGACAGCCACCATTCTCAAGCGTGGTGACTTCGCTTATTTCGGGCTGATCGGCTCCAGAACCAAGCGCGTCAAGTTCGAGCATCGCCTGCTGGAACGCGGCTTTGACAAGGCCTTGCTGCAACGCATGCGCTGCCCGATGGGCCTGGCGGAAGTCAAAGGCAAGCTGCCTGCGGAAATTGCCATTTCCATTGCCGCCGAAGTGATCGCCACCTACAACGCCAACTTTGGTCAACACGACCAGAACGCCGAACCCGTCGCCAGACTGCTGCCCGCTTCGCGCCGCAGCCAGCCCCAATGAGATGCCCATGACTTCAGCTTCCCGCATCAGAAAAGCCTATCGCGCCAGCATCGTCCACAGCCTTGCCGACCCGGCCGAGGTCGGCATCGAGGCCTCCCATGAATATTTCGCCGATGGCCTGCTGGTGGTCGAGGATGAGCGGATCGTTGCCGTCGGCCATGCCGACGATCTGCTGCCGACACTCGACAGCGATGTGCAACTGACCGAATACCGGGATGCGCTGATGACCCCCGGCTTTATCGACACCCATATCCACCTGCCGCAGACCGGCATGATCGGCGCGTATGGCGAGCAATTGCTGGACTGGCTCAACACCTACACCTTCCCGTGTGAAAGCCAGTTCGCCGACCCGGCACATGCCACTGAGGTGGCCGGCATCTTCATCAAGGAGCTGTTGCGCAATGGCACCACCACTGCGCTGGTCTTTGGCAGCGTCCACAAAACGTCGGTCGAAGCCTTTTTCAGCGCAGCCCTGAAACAGAACCTGCGCATGATCGCCGGCAAGGTGATGATGGACCGCAACGCCCCGGACTATCTGGTGGATACCGCGCAGTCCAGCTACGACGACAGCAAGGACTTGATCGAACGCTGGCACGGCAAGGGCCGTCTGAGCTACGCCGTGACCCCGCGTTTCGCCCCCACCAGCACGCCGGAGCAACTGACACTGGCGGGCAAGCTGCTGGGCGAATACCCCGACCTCTACATGCAGACGCACATCAGCGAAAACCTGCAGGAAATCGAATGGGTCAAGGCGCTGTTTCCGGAGCGGAAAAACTATCTGGACGTGTACGACCACTTCAAGCTGCTGGGCGAACGCTCGGTGTTCGCCCATGGCGTACACCTGTGCGACGAGCAGTGCGCACGGCTGGCGGAAACCGGATCGGCCATCGCCTTCTGCCCCACGTCCAACCTGTTTCTGGGCAGCGGCCTGTTCGACCTGCCTAAAGCGGAAAGGCATGGAATCAATGTCGGGCTGGGCACCGACGTGGGCGGCGGCACCAGCTTTTCGATCCTGCAAACACTGAACGAGGCCTACAAGGTCATGCAGATGCAGGGCGCCCGCCTCAGCCCGTTCAAGTCGCTGTATCTGGCCACTCTGGGCGGCGCACGGGCGCTGCGTCTGGACGACCGGATCGGCAGCCTGAAACCCGGTAACGAAGCCGACTTCGTGGTGCTGGATTACAACGCCACGCCATTGCTGTCGTATCGACTGAAACAGGCCAAGGACATTGCGGAGATTCTGTTCGTGCTGATGACGCTGGGGGATGACCGCACGGTGCGGCAGACCTGGTCAGCCGGGCAGCTGGTGCATGAGCGCGATGATTGAGGGACTCTTCGCGGATAAATCCGCTCCTACGGATTTATCCGCGAAACCTTATTTGCCCGGTTTCTTCTTGCCCAGCATCACGTGGGAAAACACCGCATGCAGGTCATCGGACGCACCGTCGTCATCGAGGTTGAGCTTGCTGTCGATGTGATCCATGTGATGCATCATCAGCTCTACCGCCAACGCGGCATCGCGGGCCTCGATGGCATCGATCAACTGGTTGTGCTCGTCGTAGGAGCAATGGGTGCGGTTGCCGCTCTCGTACTGGGCAATGATCAATGAGGTCTGGGAAACCAGGCTGCGCTGAAAGCTGATCAGCGGAGCGTTCTTCGCGGCAACCGCCAGTTGCAGGTGGAACTCGCCCGACAGACGAATCCCGGCCCCGCGATCCCCTCTGGCAAAGCTGTCACGCTCGTCGCTGACCATCTGGCGCAGCTCGGCCAGTTGCTCGGCCGTCGCATGCTCGACCGCCAGTTCGGTGATGGCCTTTTCCACCATGCGCCGGGCGAAGAACACCTGACGGGCCTCTTCGACACTGGGGCTGGCGACCACCGCGCCGCGGTTGGGCCGCAACAGCACGACACCTTCATGGGCCAGCCGCGACAGGGCGCGACGAATGATGGTGCGACTCACGCCAAAGATCTCGCCCAGCGCCTCTTCACTCAGCCGGGTGCCTGGCGCCAGACGCTGTTCAAGAATCGCCTCGAAAATGTGCGCGTAGACGATATCGTCCTGAGTCGCGCTTCGGGCTGACTTGGCCGTACGTGGCTGTTTCTTGAGGGGCAGGGACTGTTCGTTCATGGGCACTCGTGCGCAAGTGGTTTACGGCGTGGGAACGGGCGCATTGTACACAGAGCCCCGGCACAAGGGCGCGCAGAAAAAGCCCGCCGTGTCAGCGGGCAGCCTTCAACTGCCCCGGTAGCTGGAGTAACTGTAAGGCGAGATTAACAACGGCACGTGATAATGCTCCTGACCGGCATCAATCCCGAAACGCAGCACCACCACGTCGAGAAAGGCCGGCTCAGGCAGGACAAGGCCACGCGCCCGGTAGTAATCGCCCGCCTGAAACTGCAACTGGTAGACACCGGAGCGGTACGCTTCGCCCTGCAACAAGGGCGTATCGCAGCGACCGTCGCTGTTGGTCACGGCCGTGGCCACTCGCTCCAGACGTTCGCCTTCCACCCGGTAGAGTTCAATATGGATGCCGCTGCCGGGGCAGCCGTGCGCCGAGTCCAGCACATGCGTGGTCAAGCGTCCCATGGGTATCAGCGCCTCGTTGAGTGACAGGGGGTTGCCGGGCATGATGCACCATCAAGGTGCCCGACACTGTTGAACCGAGACTGATTAAGACACTTTTCAAAAAACTTGTACACAATAAAACCGGCAAACCTGAATCCCGAAATACCTGGGCAGCGCCGCAGCACCGAAAACACTGAAGCAAAGGAAAGTATTGAGGTTTTTCATTTTAAGCTGACCGGTCAGGCAAGTTTATTGCATAGCCATTCGGACCGAAGAGCAAAATAATACGGGTTACAAGTCGAATATTATTTTGTATACAATCCGTGCATCCACGCACATAAAGGAAGCTTGCAGTGAGCGCTGACTATCCACGCGACCTGATCGGTTACGGCAGCCATCCACCCCATCCTCATTGGCCCGGCAATGCACGCATCGCCCTCTCCTTCGTGCTCAATTACGAGGAAGGCGGCGAGCGCAACATTCTGCATGGCGACAAGGAGTCCGAAGCCTTCCTGTCCGAGATGGTCGCGGCGCAGCCACTGCAAGGCCAGCGCAACATGAGCATGGAGTCGCTGTATGAATACGGCAGCCGTGCCGGGGTGTGGCGCATTCTCAAGCTGTTCAAGCAATTCGATATCCCGCTGACGATCTTTGCCGTGGCCATGGCCGCCCAGCGTCACCCGGACGTGATCCGCGCCATGGTCGCCGATGGCCATGAAATCTGCAGCCACGGCTATCGCTGGATCGATTACCAGAACATGGACGAAGCCCAGGAGCGCGAACACATGCTCCAGGCGATCCGCATCCTGACCGACATCACCGGCGAACGCCCGCTGGGCTGGTACACCGGCCGCACCGGCCCCAATACCCGGCGCCTGGTGATGGAAGAAGGCGGCTTTCTCTATGACTGCGACACCTACGATGACGACCTGCCCTACTGGGAACCGAACACCCCGACAGGCAAGCCGCATCTGGTGATTCCCTACACCCTGGACACCAACGACATGCGCTTCACCCAGGTGCAGGGTTTCAACAACGGCGAGCAGTTTTTCCAGTACCTCAAGGACGCCTTCGACGTGCTGTACGCCGAAGGGGCCGAAGCACCGAAGATGCTTTCCATCGGCCTGCATTGCCGCCTGATCGGTCGCCCTGCCCGCCTCGCGGCGCTCAAGCGTTTCATCGAGTACGTCAAGGGTCATGAGCAGGTGTGGTTCACCCGCCGGGTCGACATCGCCCGCCACTGGCATGCTCAACACCCTTTCACCGCCAAGGCCACGAAATGAGTCATTTCCAGACGCTGACACCTTCGACCCTGAGCCGTGATGCGTTCATTGCGGCCTTTGCCGATATCTACGAGCACTCGCCCTGGGTCGCGGAAAAGGCGTACGACCTGGGCCTGACTCCCGAACTGGATCAGATCGAAAAGCTGCATGCGCGGATGAGCGAGATCCTGCTCGGCGCCGATCATGACCGGCAACTGGCACTGATCAACGCCCACCCGGATCTGGCCGGCAAGGCCGCCGTTGCGGGTGAGCTGACCGAGGCCAGCACCCGCGAACAGGCCGGTGCCGGTATCCAGCAATGCACACCTGAAGAGTTTCAGCGTTTTACCGAACTGAACCAGGCCTACAAGGCCAGGTTCGGGTTCCCGTTCATCATGGCGGTCAAGGGAAGCGACCGGCACAAGATCCTGGCGGCCTTCGAGCAGCGCATCCATCACTCGGCAGAAACCGAGTTTGCCTGCGCGCTGGCCGAGATCAACAAGATTGCCCTGTTTCGCCTGCAACCCTTGTAACCCTTCAACGCCCATTGAGAAAGGCAGACAAAAAGAATGAAAGTTTACGCCGCACCCTTCGAGAAGTTCGTCAACCTGGCCGACGCCCGTCTGGGGACCAAAATCCTTTCCGTCACCGATGACTGGTTCGCCGACGCCAACCGCCTGTTCCAGCCCACGCCTGCGGTGTGGAAGGAAGGCGTGTTCGACGACAACGGCAAGTGGATGGACGGCTGGGAGTCGCGGCGCAAGCGTTTCGAGGGCTATGACAGCGCGGTGATCCGCCTGGGCGTGGCGGGCACGATCAAAGGCGTGGACATCGACACCTCGTTCTTCACCGGCAACTTCCCGCCTTCCGCTTCGCTGGAAGCCTGCTTCCTGGCTTCGGGCGACCCGGATGAAAACACCCAGTGGGTCGAGGTGCTGCCTTCGGTCGAGCTGCAAGGCAACAGCCATCACTACCACGCAATCAGCAACGATCAGGCGTTCAGCCACCTGCGTTTCAATATCTACCCCGATGGCGGCGTGGCGCGCCTGCGCGTGCATGGCATTCCTTTCCGCGACTGGTCCGCCGTCAGCGACAGCGAGCAGATCGACCTGGCTGCCGCCCTCAACGGTGGCCGCTCGATCGCCTGCTCCGACGAGCATTACGGCAGCATGAGCAACATCCTCAACCCGGGCCGTGGCGTGAACATGGGCGACGGCTGGGAAACCGCACGCCGCCGTACACCGGGCAATGACTGGGTGATCGTGGCACTGGGGCATCCGGGTGAAGTGGAAAAGGTCATCGTCGATACCCTGCACTTCAAGGGTAACTACCCGGACAGTTGCTCGATCCAGGGCGCGTTCGTCAAAGGCGGCACCGACGGCCAGATCGAAACCCAGAGCCTGTTCTGGCGCGAACTGCTGCCCAGCCAGAAACTGAGCATGCACGCCGAGCACGAGTTCGCCGAGCAGATCAAGGCCATCGGCCCGATCACCCACATCCGCCTGAACGTGTTCCCGGATGGTGGCGTGAGCCGGTTGCGGGTGCTGGGCAAGATCGCCCGATAAACACATTGATGTGCTGGCCTCTTCGCGGATAAATCCGCTCCCACACAGCCACATCATCACGTAGGAGCGAATTCATTCGCGAAGCGGCCAGCCCCTTTCGCTCCTGCAAGAATTTTGAGAACCCAGCATGCGCAAACTGATTATCGAGCCGTTGACCAAAGAAGCCTTTGCCCCGTTCGGTGATGTGATCGAAACCGATGGCAGTGCTCACTTCATGATCAACAACGGCTCGACACAGCGCTTTCATCGCCTGGCGGAGGTGGAAACCGCTTCGCCGGACGACAAGGCGATCATCAGCATCTTCCGCGCCGAAGCGCTGCAGATGCCGTTGACCATTGCCATGCTGGAGCGCCATCCGCTGGGCAGTCAGGCGTTCATACCGCTGCTCGGCAACCCTTTTCTGATCGTGGTCGCGCCACTTGGCGATGCACCTGAACCAGAGCTGACCCGCGCCTTCGTGTCCAACGGCAGGCAGGGTATCAATTACCATCGCGGCGTCTGGCACCACCCGGTGCTGACGATCGAAAAGCGGGATGACTTCCTGGTGGTTGATCGCAGTGGAACCGGCAACAACTGCGATGAGCATTATTTCGAAGAGAGCCAGTTGATGGTTCTCGATCCCAATACATCAGGAAGGGCCTGAACACCCGCCAAGTGGTGACAGGCAGAAGGAAAAAATCGTGCAGGCACATCTGATGGAATGGCTGAATCTGGGCATACGCTGGATTCACATGATTGTGGGCGTGGCGTGGATCGGCGCGTCGTTCTACTTCGTCTGGCTGGAAAACAACCTCAACCGCTCCAACCCGCGTGAAGGCCTGTCGGGAGATTTGTGGGCCATTCACGGTGGCGGCATCTACCACCTGGAAAAATACAAGCTCGCGCCACCGACCATGCCCGAGAACCTGCACTGGTTCAAATGGGAAGCCTATTCCACCTGGCTGTCGGGGGTCGCCCTGCTGTGTGTGGTGTTCTACGCCAATCCGGTCCTTTATCTGCTGGCACCGGGCAGCAGCCTGTCGGGTGCCGAAGGCGTGCATATCGGCCTGGGCTCACTGTTCGTCGGCTGGTTCGTGTACAGCTTTCTGTGCGACTCGGCACTGGGCAAGCGACCTGTGTTGCTGGGCGTCATTCTGTTCGTGCTGCTGGTGGCGGCAGCCTATGGTTTCAGCAAGGTGTTCAGCGGCCGCGGGGCGTATCTGCATGTAGGGGCCATCATGGGCACCATCATGGTCGGCAACGTGTTCCGCATCATCATGCCCGCCCAGCGCGCGCTGGTCGCCGCCATCGCCGAGAACCGCACCCCGGACCCGGCCCTGCCCGCCAAGGGGCTGCTGCGCTCACGACACAACAACTACTTCACCCTGCCCGTGCTGTTCATCATGATCAGCAACCATTTCCCCAGCACCTACGGCAGCGAATACAACTGGCTGATTCTGGCGGGCATCGCCCTGCTGGCGGTGCTGGTGCGTCATTACTTCAACACCCGGCATGACAGTCACCGCTTCGCCTGGACCCTGCCGGTCGCGGCGCTGGGCATGTTGTGCCTGGCTTATGTCACCGGGCCGTCCCTGCCACCGGCCCCCGCCAAAGCCATCGAATACCAGCCACTGCCAGGCACCGCGGTAGGTGGTTACAGGGCCGATGAAAAACGCCCGGAACCGGTGGCCGCACTTGCCCCGGCAGAACCTGAAAAAGTGGCCGGGATCGAGTTCGGCAAGGTCCATGAGGTGATCAGGCAACGCTGCACCGTTTGCCATTCGGCCACGCCCACCAGCACGCTGTTCAGCGCAGCGCCTGCCGGGGTGATGTTCGACACGGCCGAGCAGATCCAGCAACTGGCCCCGCGCATCAAGGCCCAGGCCATTACCGCGCCGATCATGCCGCTGGGCAACATCACCCAGATGACCCAGCAGGAGCGGGACATGGTGGGTGCATGGATTGATCAGGGGGCGAGTATTCACTGACCTTTTTTCGCGAATGAATTCGCTCCTACCTGGACCGGGTGGGAACGGATTCATCCGCGAACGCAAAACCGCCCCACTTTCGCCTCCCTCGCCCCGTCCTGGAGCACTTGAGCCCACCGGCAACAGCCAGTATCCTCCGCCGCCGCGGATAAGAGAGGGCATTTTTCCCTCTGAAACAGAATTGACCAACCGGTCAGTTAGCTGACTCATCAGTCAAGAGTTCCAATTCCCCGAAAAAGCCCCCTGAATCGGTCTATCTGTACCCTTTCAAGGATTGATAACGCTTTTTTCGCAGATTGGCTCAGCTCTTGCTAACAAACACAAAGCTGACCGAGCAGACAATTTATTACAGACCGAGTAAAGGCGTCACCCATAGAACGCCAACCTCAACCACCACTATCGATACTCAAGGGAGCACCGCATGAACCGTACTTTTTCCAGCCTGTTGCTGGCCGGTAGTCTGTTGACCGCAGGCTCGGCCATGGCCGACGGCCTGTTTCAATGGCAGACCAACAGCCTGACCTACCTCAATGGACGCGACTTCACGGTCAACCCGGAAATCCAACAGACGTTCACCTTTGAACACGCTGATGGCTGGAAATACGGCGACAACTTCTTCTTCGTCGACAAGATTTTCTACAACGGCAAGAAAGACGCGAGCAACGGCCCGAATACCTATTACGGTGAGTTCTCGCCACGCCTGTCGATGGGCAAGATCTTCGGTCAGAAGTTCGAGTTCGGCCCTATCTCGGACGTCCTGCTGGCAGCCACCTATGAGTTCGGCGAAGGCGATAACGAGTCTTACCTGATCGGTCCGGGCTTTGACCTGAACATCCCGGGCTTCGACTACTTCCAGCTCAACTTCTATCAGCGTCAGACCGAAGGCAATCGCGCCGGTGATGGCGTCTGGCAGATCACGCCGGTATGGTCCTACACCATTCCAGTGGGCAAATCCGATGTCGTGATCGACGGTTTCATCGACTGGGTCGTGGACAACGACCGGAATGCACGCGGCACCTACCACGCCAACATGCACATCAACCCACAGATCAAATACGACCTGGGCAAGGCGCTGAATTTCCCCGAGAAGCAACTGTACGTCGGTATCGAATACGACTACTGGAGCAACAAGTACGGCATCAAGGACACTTCGTCCTTCGATACCGATCAGAACACCGCCAGCCTGCTGGTCAAAGTGTTCTTCTGATTCAAGAACAGCATTCGGTGAGGCAGGCAACAACGTTGCCCCTCACCACTGCCAGGCCAATCCTCCCCAATTGTTTTTTCACATGGCACTGACAAGCCATTAACGTGTCACTCCCTAAGCTGCGGTCCAGTTCTCCCCTTTCCTTGCGAAGGCGACCCGGCTTTGAATCCCCTATCGAACACTCAAATGGCTGTTACCAGCCATGCGGGCTACAGAAGTATTGTCCGCGCCCCTCGCGTGCTCCTGTTACTGCCATTGTTGTTGGCGCCTTTCTGGCTGGGCACCTGCCTGCTGGCACCGTCTGGCCCGCTCGACCTTTCCCAGAGCCATAACCTGCGCAAGGCCAATATCCTTGCCCACTGGGCCGAGGGTGATCTGGTGGTTCTGGTACGTCACGCCGAACGTTGCGACCACTCGACCAACCCCTGCCTCGGGCCGTCCGATGGCATCACCCGCAAAGGCCAGGGCATGGCCCTGCAACTGGGTAACGCTTTCAGAGCACTGGGCCTGGACAAGACCGACATTTTCAACAGCCCCCTGATGCGCACCGCCCAGACCGCGCATTTTGCCTTCAATGACGCCAGCCTTGATCAGGACTGGCTCGCCAACTGTCGCCACTCCCTGCTGGACGATATAGAGCAACACAAGGTCGCCCAAAGAAACATGGTCCTGATCACTCACAGCGAGTGTTTCAACGAACTGGAAAAGTCCCTGAAAGTTTCGGCACGCACCGTCCCCGACTATGGAAGTGCCTTGTTTGTGGCCGTCAATAAAGACAATCACAGCCCCCGGATACTGGGCTTTCTCGATGCCCAGGACTGGAAAGCCGTCATACCGCAACAACCATAAGTCACCAGGAAACCTGACCGCGTGAACACTCAAAGAAACCGGTTTTATTCAATGAATGTCGGCATTCCCTTATTGCTGGCTGTTTTTACCTTTGTCGTATTCGATCTCAACGAGCTGGATATCGCCCTCAGCAATCTGCTGTATGACCCTCTGACTCAGACCTTTCCGTTTCAACACGACCGACTGTTTGAAAATCTGACTCACCGCTGGCCACGCATCATCCCGGACTGGACCGGTGAGCTGGCCATGGCAGGTGCCTTGCTTTCATTTGTATGGCCGCGGTTCAAGGCTGACAAACATCCGCGCCTGATTGCCCGGATGGAAAAACTCCGTATTGCCGGAGCACTTGAGTTTCTGACACGCCATCGGCGGGACTTCCTCTTTGTGGTGTTTGCTTTCGCGATCACCACGGGCATGGTCCATTACTTCAAAAGCCACACTGGCATCTACTGCCCTGTTGAAACGACCCTGTATGGCGGTTTTCAGGAAAAGAAAGAATGGTTCGAGAACTTCAACCTGCTGCATGAAGCCGGTAAAGGACGCTGCTGGCCCGGTGGGCATGCTTCCAGCGGTTTTACCCTGTTGGCACTGTACTTCGTCGCCCTGCGCTACCGCTGGCGACATGCCCGCAAGTTGCTGGGCTGGGTGCTGTTGCTGGGCATGGTGTATGGGACCACCCGAGTGCTGCAAGGCTGGCACTTCATGTCCCACACATTCTGGTCCGGCATTCTGGTCTGGTTTTCGATGCTACTGACCGCACTGGCCTTTTATGGCCGTCCGGCACTTCAACCGTCACCTGCTCCTCTCCCCCAACACCTTGAGCTTCAGTCATGAACAAACTTTCGCAGATCACACTGGCGTTCTGGGTCATGAAAAAGGCGGACTGGATTTCGGCACCGTCGGCTCATCACGGATACTGCTGAACGCAGTGGTGGCACTGGTCAGGAACCCGAATCAGGCTTTGGCGGCTTTCCAGACCTTGCCTGCCAGTGTCACCAGCACCACCAGTGCCGCACCGGCAACGATGCCCGCGACGGCATCGAGCAGCGTCGGGATGATGACCGCCAGAACACCGGAGACATTCGCCGCCTGTGCGGTCACGCTTTCGATCCAGTGATGAGCGAAAGGCAGGCCGTGGGTCAGGATGCCACCGCCGACCATGAACATGGCCGCCGTGCCGAGAATCGACAGCACACGCATCAGCACCGGAGCCAGCCAGAGCAGGCCATTGCCCAGTTTCTGCGATGCCGAACCGGCGCTTTTCTTCAAATGCAGGCCCAGGTCATCGAGTTTCACGATACCCGCCACCAGGCCATAGACGCCGACGGTAATGAGCACGGCGACGATCACCAGCACGCCCACCTGATCCAGAAACGGCCGGCTCGACACCACGCCCAATGCCAGCACGATGATTTCCGCCGAAAGGATGAAATCTGTGCGGATGGCGCCTTTGACCCGCTCCTTCTCGAACGCCACCATGTCTGTCGAAGCGTCGCTTATCGCCTGCCTGCGCTCTTCATGTTCGTGACCGCCTTCGGGGTGCAACCATTTGTGGGCCAGCTTCTCGGCGCCCTCGAAACACAGGTAGGCGCCACCGATCATCAGCAAGGGCAGAATGGCCCAGGGTGCAAAGGCGCTGATGAGCAGCGCAGCGGGCACCAGTATCGCCTTGTTGAGCAATGAGCCCTTGGCCACCGCCCATACCACCGGCAACTCGCGGTCAGCCGTTACCCCTGTGACCTGCTGGGCGTTGAGGGCCAGGTCATCTCCCAGCACACCCGCCGTCTTTTTCGTGGCCAGTGCCACATCATCGAGCAGGGTTGCAATGTCATCGAGCAGGGTCAGCAAGCTTCCAGCGGCCAAAATGAAGATCCTTGAGCAAAGAGAAAAACCGAAACGATGCCTATTGAATCACAGGCGGCGGCCGATCGCATGACACACCCAAGGCTTTCCTGTCTCAGAACCGCTTCTGAGCCCGGGTCTGGCATGCATTCTGCTTTTCCAGAGAAAGCTCTCGACACGGGTGTTTGCCCACATCCGGGGTGTATTACGCAACAGCAATTATTTCCAATACCCACCTTGTGCCGACTGTTTTGATTCGCTCCTCATCCAGTGGGAGCCATCATGAACAGCATTTTCTGGCCTAAACGAAAACAGCACCTGATCCGCGCCGTCCAGCTTGCGACACCCGAGACATTTTCCTCTGAGTTGCGTCACTCGTTGAAGAACATCACCCGAAAGGCCAATGCCATTCGAGAGATCGAACGTGCAGATCCACAATACTCGACGCTCGTGCAACCGTTGGTATTGTCCATTGCCCATCATCTGGCCGCGGCATCCGGTCAGTTGCAGGACGAAGCCTCCAGACAAGCCATGGGGCTGGTCGCGGAAGGCATGATGGGCTCCATGGCACTCGAAAATGCAGGGCCTGATCTGGCGGCCCTGAACGAGAAAGAACTGGTGGGCTACGCAGGCCCGCTTTCAACCTGGCTGGGCAAGTCCCGACAAACAGGCTTTTCGGCCTTTTTCGGCACCCCGAACCCAAGGCTCCAGGCGGTTTCGGATGTGGTCGACCAGCATTTCGAGAGCAGTGTGGCCAGGCTTTCCGAGCGCTTTGGCGTCGAGCTTCAGCGCCTGCCCGCCTGTTCCTACAAGATCATCGACCTGTGTGCCATTGCCGGTGAGGCGGATACCTTTCCCAAGCACTTCGCCTATTTCATGCCTGAAGACCAGGGCATCAAATACGCACCGATCAAGCGCACCGTGGTGTTCGCCAACACCTACCTGAGCCTGTACAGGCAGATAGCCCTGGAACAGAAAGCAATCTTTGGCTGGACCGATGACGACCTCCCGTCAGAGCAGGACGCCGAGCGCTACCTGATCGGCTGGTTCAGGGGCCATGACCTGGGGCATTCGATCGTGCTCGGGAACACCGACTACCGAAACCTGAGCCGCCATGACCGCTGGGGTTCAATGGTGGCTCAGGAGGCCGTGGCCGATGTGTTCGGTTTTCTGCTGGCGATGGACCCGGCGATTGCCAAAAGGCTCGATCTGGACCCGATCAAAATGACACGCCTGTACGTGCTGGAACTGTTCCGTTACCTGCGCCGCGGCCCCGAACAATTCCCGGATGCTGGCGCTGCGTACATACAACTGAAAATGCTGGAGGACGCCGGCGTATTGTCGGTGACAAGACCCGGTGCGATCACCATTGATGCCGAAGCCTTTGCACTGGCCATGAACAATATCGCCCGCACACTGCTGACAGCGGTCATGTCCAACGATATCCAGGCGTTCGACGTTTTCCTGAAGACCTACGGTGCCCACCTTTCCCGAGGCGAGGATCTGCTGTTCGGGTTGCCTCTTTGCGAGACCACCCTGTTCTATGAACAGTCATTGCTGGAGAGCGCATAAGTGGAGTTTTACAACGGCTTTCTATTGAGCCTGTCGCTGTGTCTGGAAATTGGCCTGGCCAACATGGCCATGATTACCCTGTCGATGCAGCGCGGCTTCAAACAGGGCGTATGGCTGGGCGTGGGCACCTGCATCGGTGATCTGGTCTACGCGATTCTTGCCCTGGCCGGCATGGCCGTGCTGCTTCAATACGAGGCAGTACGCTGGGCACTGTGGCTGGGCGGCTCGGCGATACTGGCCTACCTGTGCTTCAAGATGGTCGCCAGTGCCATGCAGGTCAAGGCAGGTGTCAGCGAATCGCAGATGCAGTGGGGCAACACCAGCTTTTCGCTTTTTTCCAAGGGCATCTTTCTGGCGATGTCTTCTCCCAGCGCGATCCTGTGGTTTGCGGCCGTGGGTGGCGCGATCATCGCCAAGCAGGGTGTGGATCTGAACAGCTCCATCCTGTTCCTTTCGGGATTTTTCAGTGCCGGGATCTTCTGGGCACTGGTGTTGTGCGGCCTGGCCTACCACGGAGGACAACTGCTGGGGGAACGGATGCTCAGATGGACCTACATTGCCTCGGCCCTGATCTTCGCCTACTTCACCTTATACGTTGTCATTTCCGGCTATATGGAGTTTGTCAGCGCACCGCCCGTCATTGAGCATTGAAGCGTAGCGGACCGGGGATATGCCCATCACCCGCCGGAATGAATTGCACATATGGCCCTGGTCATAAAAGTACAGCTCCGTGGCAACCCTGGCCGCCGCATCGCCACGCCGAAGTCTCTTGCGCACTTCGATCAGTCTGAGCTGCTTCAGAAACTGCATCGGTGCAAGGGACTTCACCATCTTGAAACTGCGGACCAGATGAAACTTCGAGAGCCCGGCCACGGCACTGATGTCCTGCAGGTCAATGTCTTCGTACAGATTGTCGAGCATGAACTCCACCACCCTGGACACCATATCGAGCTCGACCGCCACACTGCCCCGGTCACGAAACCTCGACAGTTCCGCCAGCAACTCGTAAGGCGCCTCTTCGCGACGAGAAGCACTGTCGGCCGCATACAAGGCCGCAATGGCATTGAACAAGGCATCGTCCCGGAAGGCCCCCTCGTCGAAGAGCGGCCCTCGGACATCCCCCAGGACCGACGCCACATGCGCCGCATCCAGATGCACGCTGATGAAACGTGCACCTGCGGTACAAAAACGGGAAGACTGCACCGTCATGGGGTTGTACAGCGTGACCTGACCGGGCAGCACATCCTGCGAGCGGCCGTCGTACCAGATACGCTCGCAACCGGAAAGGTTGGCGCTGATCACATATTCTTCATGGGTATGGCGGGGAAATTCCGCGTTGTGCGCAGAAACCAGAGAGCACTCGGCAAAGGGTCGTTTTGAAAGGACTTCGATAATCGGCGTCACGTTGTTATTCCTTTAACGGCTCTGGCGATCCTTCCCGGTGTTCCATGATCGCGCCTGCGCCCGCCTAGTGAAATCCGGACTTCACCAAGGCACAGACAGGATTGTCCGACAAAACGCACAGTAGCGTTTTTGTATAGGCGGTTCAAGCGGGCCACCACTCGCCCCGTCTGTGGCGTGAGTATTGCATCGAGGAGTCCAGCCAACGATCGCAGCACCCACTGCAAGGGGATGTTATGCACACTGAATCAGCACGCGCGCAATGGTTGAAACCGACCTCACAGGAAACGGGCGTCATCATCATTTCCAATGCCGACCTGCCTGAATACATCATCGACACGATCAACACTGAAATCAGTGACTGGGAGCAGGTGGCCCATCTGGTCATCAAGCAATCGACGCAACTGGAAGAAGAGTGGCTGGATGCTGAAAGCCGTGCGCTCAGTGCCAGCAAGCCTTCGAGCAGCGAAGCCAATGGCCTGTTGAGTTCAATCCCCAAGACCTGCCATTTGCTGGATGTGGAAGCCAGCCAGCGAGCCCACCTGTCCTGGCTGGGTTCGGTGTGCGGGCACAAGCTGCATTTTTTCGGGCTTCAACAAACGACGGAGCCTGAACCCTCCAAGGCCTCGATGGACCTGCAGGTCGAGGAAATCCTGGCGGCCACACAGCATCTGGTCAAAAGCTACCTGCAGGACCACTTCATGTCGCCGTCCTGAATCGGCGCTCAAAGGGGGATCTGTGTCGTCGACAGCACCTGACGCAGCCCCATGAAGGAGCGGATCTGCCTGACGCCCGGCAGGTACAGAAGCTGCTCGGCGTGCAGCCGGTTGAAGCTCTGGCTGTCTCGGGTGCGCAGCAACATGAAGTAGTCGAACTCCCCCGTCACCACATGAAACTCCATGCAACCGGACACCTTCTGCGCAGCCGCCTCGAACTGCGCGAATGAATCCGGGGTCGAGCGGTCCAGCACCACGCCGATCAACACCACCATCCCTGCATCGAGCGCTTCGCCGTTGAGCAGCGCCACCACGCCTTTTATGACCCCCGCCTCTTTCAACCGCTCGACACGCCTCAGGCAGGCCGGCGGGCTCAACTTGACCTTTTCGGCCAGCGCCACATTGGAAATGGAGGCATCGCGTTGCAGTGTCTTGAGGATGGCGCGGTCAATCCTGTCGAGTTGCGGCGCGGGATCGGAATCCGGTTTTTTACTGCGTTCATTTGTTGCTTTCATTTCAAATTTCACAAAATAAAATTAATTTTCAATTCATCAAGGCTAACTTTGATTTCTTAAATAGACAATTCTTTGCAACCACGATTGTTTGCCGATTTTCTATGATAGGTCCCATCGCAAGCACGTTGATACGCGCTGGATATTCCTTCCCATGGAGACTCGATATGAACCTGACTAAATTCAAGCGCTACCCCCTGACGTTCGGCCCTTCGCCGATCACGCCGCTCAAGCGCCTCAGCGAACACCTGGGTGGCAAGGTCGAGATCTATGCCAAGCGCGAAGACTGCAACAGTGGTCTTGCCTTTGGCGGGAACAAGACACGCAAGCTTGAGTACCTCATTCCCGAGGCCATCGAAGGTGGCTATGACACGCTGGTGTCCATTGGCGGCATCCAGTCCAACCAGACCCGTCAGGTCGCCGCCGTCGCCGCTCACCTGGGCATGAAATGCGTACTGGTTCAGGAAAACTGGGTGAACTACTCCGACGCGGTCTATGACCGTGTGGGCAACATTGAAATGTCGCGCATCATGGGTGCGGACGTACGCCTGGATTCAGCCGGCTTCGACATCGGCATCCGCCCGAGCTGGGAAAAGGCCATGGACGATGTGGTCGCCAACGGTGGCAAACCCTTCCCGATTCCTGCCGGTTGCTCGGAACACCCTTATGGCGGCCTGGGCTTCGTACGCTTTGCCGATGAAGTCCGCCAGCAGGAAGAAGAACTGGGCTTCAAGTTCGACTACATCGTCGTCTGCTCGGTGACCGGAAGTACCCACGCCGGGATGGTGGTCGGCTTCGCTGCCGATGGCCGCTCCCAACGCGTGATCGGTATCGATGCGTCTGCCAAACCGGATCAGACCCGTGAGCAGGTGCTGCGCATCGCCCAGAACACGGCAAAACTGGTGGAGCTGGGCCGTGAGATCACGGCCGATGACGTGGTGCTCGACACCCGCTACGCCTACCCCGAATACGGCCTGCCCAACGAAGGAACCCTGGAGGCGATCCGCATGTGCGCCCGTCTTGAAGGCGTGCTGACCGACCCGGTCTACGAAGGCAAATCCATGCACGGCATGATCGACATGGTGCGCAACGGCGAATTCCCTGAAGGCTCCAAAGTGCTTTACGCCCACCTCGGTGGCGTACCGGCACTCAATGCCTACAGCTTCCTGTTCAAGAACGGCTGATCCCGTCGACCCCGCCTCCTCGCGCAAGGCCTTGTTATTGAGCCTTGCGCGAGGCCGGTGCTACCATGCGCGCCCGCCGTGCAGGAATCTGGGTCATGAGCAGCATTCGCGAGCGCAACAAAGAACTGATCCTGCGCGCAGCCAGCGAAGAATTCGCCGACAAGGGCTTCGCCGCCACCAAGACCAGCGATATCGCCGCCAAGGCCGGGCTGCCCAAGCCCAACGTCTACTACTACTTCAAGTCCAAGGAAAACCTCTATCGCGAGGTGCTGGAAAGCATCATCGAACCGATCCTGCGGGCCTCGACGCCGTTCAATCCCCAGGGCACGCCGACCGAGGTGCTCAGCCGTTACATCCGCTCGAAAATCCAGATATCTCGCGAACTGCCCTTCGCCTCGAAAGTGTTCGCCAGCGAGATCATGCACGGTGCCCCGCATCTGACGCCGGAGCAGATCGAACAGCTCAACGGCCAGGCCAGACACAATATCGAATGCATCCAGGCCTGGATCGACAGCGGGCAGATTGCTCCGCTGGACCCTCACCACCTGATGTTTACCATCTGGGCCGCGACCCAGACCTACGCCGACTTCGACTGGCAGATCTCCACCGTAACCGGCAAGGCCCGGCTTGAAGACAGTGATTATGAAGCGGCGACCCAGACCATCCTGAGGTTGGTGCTCAAAGGCTGCGAGCCGGATTGACCTGTAACCCATGCATTGCCTGGAATACCGGATTCGCGAATGAATTCGCTCCTACCCGCGTGATTGACCTGTAGGAGCGGATTCATCCGCGAAGAGGCCGGTGAACCCGCACCCCATGCATTGCCTAAAATGCCAGCTTCGCGAATGAATTCGCTCCTACGCGCGTGATTGACCTGTA
Organism: Pseudomonas sp. NPDC089734; assembly: GCF_044748865.1. Lineage (NCBI taxonomy): Bacteria > Pseudomonadati > Pseudomonadota > Gammaproteobacteria > Pseudomonadales > Pseudomonadaceae > Pseudomonas > Pseudomonas sp. NPDC089734. Next base: position 76,802 of record NZ_JBIVGV010000018.1, read on the forward strand.
GGAGCGGATTCATCCGCGAAGAGGCCGCTGAACCCGCACCCCATGCATTGTCTGGAATGCCGACTTCGCGAATGAATTCGCTCCTACCCGCGTGATTGACCTGTAGGAGCGGATTCATCCGCGAAAAGGCCGGTGAACCCGCACCCCATGCATTGCCTGGAATGCCGACTTCGCGAATGAATTCGCTCCTACCCGCGTGATTGATCTGTAGGAGCGGATTCATCCGCGAAGAGGCCGGTGAATCCGCAACAAATGCATTGCCTGGAATGCCGGATTCGCGAATGAATGGCGCAAAACGCAAAAAACCCGCCGAAGCGGGTCGTTTTGCACACAACACCATCCCGACATCCTGTCAGTAGCCGTCCTGGCAATGGCCGATCTTCCCTTATCGCTGCATCGATCCTTCGCTGCAGTTGTTGAATTGGATCCTACATTTGCCATGATGGCGGAGATAGAGCCAATCGCGCCTGTTCATGTAAGCCTTTGGCTATATGCACACGACGTTTAAAAAAGCGTGACTGTTGTCTCGGATTTAGTCATGTTAGAGCGACATCATGTAGGGAAACATTGAGAGTCAGAGCACGGATCTGCCTGAACGCTCATAAAAAGAAAAACAACGAAATGGGGAAAAGATCATGAACATGCGCAGTTTATCCATCAGCCGCCGTCTATGGCTGATTCTTATCGTGTCTGTGCTGATGCTCTTTGTTCTGGCCGCGGCCATGCTCAAACAAATTCATGACGACCTCTATCTGGCCAAGGCCGAGAAGACCACCCATGTGGTTCAGACAGCCAGTGGAGTTCTTGCGTACTACCAGGGCCTGGAGGCCGCTGGCACTCTGACTCGCGATGCCGCGCAACAGCAGGCGCTGAGCGCCATCAAAGGCCTGCGTTACAGCCAGAACGACTACTTCTGGATCAATGACATGCGCCCGGTGATGATCATGCACCCGGCCAACCCCAAGCTCGATGGCCAGGATCTGTCAGGGGTGAAAGACCCGGACGGGTTCGCGGTCTTCAATGAAATGGTGGCCGTGGCCAAGAGCAAGGGTGCCGGGCTGGTGCACTATCGCTGGCCAAAACCGGGTGCCAGCGACCCGGTGAAGAAAACCTCCTACGTCCAGTTGTTCCAGCCCTGGGGCTGGATCATCGGCTCGGGCGTGTATGTCGATGACGTCGCGGCCGAATTCAAGCAACAGATGTGGAATGCGCTGCTGTTCAGCGCCGGCATCATTCTGGTTCTGGCCCTGCTGGTAACCCTGATCGTGCGCAGCATCGTCTTGCCGTTGCGCATCGCCGTCAACGCCATGGCCAACATTGCCAGCGGCGAAAGCGACCTGACCCGCACTCTGGAAACCCACGGCAACGATGAAATCGCCCTGCTGGGCCGGCACTTCAATGCCTTCACCGCCAAACTGCGTAATGTGGTCATGCAATTGCAGGCGTCGGCCGTCGGTCTGGGTCAGGCCTCCAGGGAACTGGGCGACAGCGCCGAGCAGGCCCAGGCACGCAGCCAGCAGCAGTCCCAGCAAATGGATCTGGTGGCCACAGCGGTCAATGAGGTGACCTATGGCGTGCAGGACGTGGCCAAGAATGCCGAACATGCGGCCAGCGAAATGCGCGATGCCGAATCCCAGGCCCAACAGGGGCAGGTCAACATCGACAACAGCCTGCGCCAGATCGATCACCTGTCAGGCACCATCGGCCAGGCGGTCGAAGTGATGCAGACCCTGGCCAGCGAAAGTACACAGATCGGTGGCGTGCTGGAGGTCATCAGTTCGATTGCCGAACAGACCAACCTGCTGGCACTCAACGCCGCCATCGAAGCGGCCCGTGCCGGTGAACAGGGCCGAGGCTTTGCCGTGGTGGCTGACGAGGTGCGTCTGCTGGCCCAGCGGACCCAGAAGTCCACGGCAGAGATCCAGAGCATGATCGAGCGCCTGCAACGTCACTCGGACGCCGCGGTCAAGGTGATCGGCGACAGCAGCCGCTCGTCGCAACTGACCATCGAGCAGGCCAACCAGGCCGGCCAGAGCCTGACCTCCATCAGCCAGGCCCTGCGCAACCTCAACAGCCTGAATGCCTCGATTGCCAGCGCCACCCTGCAACAATCCCACGTGGTCGATGACATCAACCAGAACGTCACTCAGGCTGCACAACTGTCGCAAGGCACGGCCCTGGCGGCAGAACAATCCACGACCGCCAGCCAGCACCTGCGGGGATTGAGCGAGCAATTGAATGGTTTGCTGACGCAATTCCGCGTTTGACGACAGGCTGCACGGAACCTCGTGCAGCCTGTGTTGCCTGAGGCCTGTTCACTCGATTGCAGGGGGTCGTATGCGCACACTGGAACTGGCAGGTCAGAACGTCCCGGTGCTGGGTCAAGGCACCTGGCACATGGGCGAAACCAGCCATCGGCGTTCAGAAGAAATCGCGGCGCTGTGCATGGGTATCGAACAAGGCATGACCTTGATCGATACCGCTGAAATGTATGCCGACGGCGGTGCCGAAGAAGTGGTCAGGCAGGCCATTGCCGGCCAGCGCGACAAGGTGTTCGTGGTCAGCAAGGTCTATCCGTTCAACGCCAGTCGTCAGAGGATGCCCAAGGCCTGCGAAGCCAGCCTTCGGCGCATGAACACCGATTACATCGACCTCTACCTGCTGCACTGGCCGGGCAACTACCCGCTGGAGGAAACTGTCGAGGCCTTCGAGCGTTTGCGCGAGGCAGGCAAGATCGGCAGTTGGGGCGTCTCCAACTTCGATGTCTCGGACATGATGGAACTGAACAACCCGCGCTGCGCGCTCAATCAGGTGCTGTACAACCCGGAGCAACGCGGCATCGAGTTCGACCTGCTGCCCTGGGCCAATGAGCACCATTTGCCAATCATGGCCTACTGCCCGATCGGCCAGGCGGGCAACCTGCTTTATCATCCGGCGCTGAATGAAGTCGCCCATCGCCATGACGCGACCCCGGCCCAGATCAGCCTGGCCTGGGTGCTGCGCCAGAAGAACATGATCGCCATTCCCAAGGCGACCACACCCGAGCATATACGTCTCAATGCCGCAGCGGCGGACATCACGCTCACGCCACAGGATCTGGCCACGCTCGACAAGGCCTGGCCGGTGCCTACTCGCAAGCGGCCGTTGGCCATGGTCTAGATGGCAGCAGTATTTCCGTCACAAATCTGCAATCACAGATTGTCATGATGCCCGCTTCACCTCCCCGTTCCGGGCCAGGGTCGTACGTGGAATGCCATGAACCACAGCATTGCGCATCATCAGGATTCGGATCTCTTTGGACTGCTCTACGGCTTTCGCTTCTGCCCCGGTGAGCGAGGCCAGCAACTCGACTCGGTCGCCGTGCTGGAATACCTTCAGAATCCGCCCGACAACGACGACTTCATCTGGCTGCACCTGAACCTGTCCCATGCCGCCTGCGAGCGCTGGATGAAGACCCACCTGCAACTGCCGGAGGAGTTTTTCGAGGCGCTGAATGAAGGTTCGCGCTCGACCCGCATCGAACATATCGACTCGGCGCTGCTGGCCGTGGTCAACGATGTGGTGTTCGATTTCAACATGCTCTCGACCGACATCTCGACCCTGTGGGTCTGCACCCGCAGCCATCTGCTGGTCACGGCACGCCTGCAACCCCTGCGCTCCGTGGACAAGCTGCGCTCGGCGGTCAAGCGTGGCGAACTGTTCTATTCGCCCATGGAACTGCTGGCCCATTTGCTGAGCGATCAGGGCGAAGTGCTGACCCAGTTTCTGCGCAAGACCAGCATCAGCGTCGACAAGATCGAAGATCAATTGCTGTCCCAGCGCCTGAGCAACAACCGCTCCGAACTCGGCGCCATGCGCCGGGTGCTGGTACGCCTGCAACGCCTACTGGCCCTGGAACCCGGTTCACTGATGCGCCTGCTCCATCGCCCGCCACAATGGCTGCGCGAAGAGGATGTGCAGGCCCTGCGCCAGTCCACAGAAGAGTCGGCGCTGGTCATCAGCGACCTGACGGCACTGGGCGAACGCATCAAACTGTTGCAGGAAGAAATCGCCGCCAACCTCAACGAACAGAGCAGCCGCACCCTCTTCACCCTGACCGTGGTCACGGTGCTGGCCTTGCCGATCAACATCGTCGCCGGCTTCTTCGGCATGAACGTGGGCGGTATTCCGCTGGCTTCAGACCCGGAAGGCTTCTGGGTGCTGGTGGCGCTGGTCGCGACCTTTACTCTGATTGCAGGACGCTGGGCATTTCGCAAGCGTGGGGATTACTAGCGTCTGAATGCGCTCAAATCACATGCTTGAGCGCATCCAGCAGCAACACGATGTTCTGGTCATGGCGCTTGTAATAGGTCCAGGGACCGATGCGCTGCGACGTCACCAGTTGGGCTCGCTGGAGGACGCCCAGGTAATTGGACACCGTCGACTGTGACAGCCCGACCCGCTCCTGAATGATACTGACGCACACGCCCATCTGCTCCGGGTCGACTTCCTGTTCGGGAAAGCTCTCTCGCGGATTTTTCAACAGGCCGAGAATCGCCAGTCGTGTGGGGTTGTCCAGGGCTTTGAGCGCTTCGCTAACGTCGATGGTCATATAGGCATGGGAATGATGGCTTGGCGGGATTTTACGTCATTTCCTGCAAAGGTGCTGCGTGCTCTCGCTCTGAAAGCACGCAGTCATCGATCAGCCCTGATGGGTCGGGTAATCGATGTACCCCTTGTCGGTTCCGCCATACATGCTGGCAGCATCGAGTGCATTGAGCGCCCAGCCATTGGCAATGCGTTCCGGCAGATCCGGGTTGGCAATGAACGGACGTCCGAAGGCCACCAGATCCGCCCATCCTGCCTCGATGGCGCTGGAGGCACGTTCTGCGGTGTAACGTCCGGCATAGAGAATCCGTCCACTGAATATCGAACGTACGCTTGAGCGGAAACTGTCGGGAAGCTCTGGGGCATTTTCCCAGTCGGCCTCGGCCAGCGACAGATAGGCGATACCGACCTCCTCCAGCACCTTGACCGCTTCGGTGTAGGTTTCATGGGGATTCTCTTCCACAAGGCCGAGGTACACCCGCTCTTCATCGGTGCTGGAGAACAGAGGCGCGAAGCGTACCCCCAGTCGATCACGACCTACGACACCTGCAACGGCCTCAGTGATCTCTTTCAGGAAGCGAAGACGGTTCTGAAGCGATCCGCCGTATTCGTCGGTCCGAGTATTGGTATGTGCAGAAATGAACTGATTGACCAGGTAGCCGTTCGCACAGTGGATTTCGACACCGTCGAACCCGGCATCCAGCGCATTGCGGGCGGCCTGGGCATAGAGCTGGACAAGCGCCTTGACCTCCGCAGTCGTCAGCGCTCGAGGCGTTGAAGGATCTGCCAGCATGCCTGTACCCGGTCCGGTCTCGACAAAGACTTTCACGCTGGTGGCAGCGATGGCCGAAGGGGCGACAGGAGCCTCACCGCCAGGTTGCAACGAAGTATGGGAAACACGCCCCACATGCCATAGCTGGGCAAAGATGATCCCGCCCTCGGCATGCACAGCCTCCGTGACCTTGCGCCAGCCAGTGATCTGCTCCGGGGTGTGGATACCCGGTGTCCAGGCATAGCCCTGACCACGCGGCTCGATCTGGGTCCCCTCGGTAACCATGAAACCGGCTCCTGACCGCTGCCGGTAGTAAGTCGCCATCAGTTCATTGGCCACGTTGCCAGGCTGAGTGCTTCGCGAACGTGTCAGCGGCGGCAGCACAATTCGATTGCGCAGGTTGTAAGGGCCGAGTTGCGTGGGGCTGAAAAGATTCTCGTGCATGCTTGATCCAATCCGTATAGCGAAAGTGGACAGGTTTCAGGGGGCTGATTCGACCGAAATGGCGGCTACCCCTGAAACGTCAGGGGCGGCATACTAAATCTAGATATCGAGAAATGCAAATATCCAGATATTGAAATTTGAGAATTAGATCGATTGCACGCTTACTGGAGAATTGCATTCGACTTGACCAGCAAGAGTCGGCCACCAGCCTTCCCAAATATGCTCCTCGAACGCTTGTCATGTTCCCCAAAAACGCCCCTTGACTTAGAGCGCGCTCTAACCAATAGCCTCGTTGTTGCACCGCCTGAACGTCCTGATTCGCGGCGCTGCTTAACAAGGAGATAGTCATGACGTTAAAAAAACTCGGTGTTGCAACCAGCCTCATGCTTTCCACACTTGGCCTTGCTGCATCGGCAACGGAGGCTGATAGTCGACGAGAAAAAGGGATAGAGACCCTGGAACGAATCACCGGCGCAACTGGCAACTCAGTTGTTAATTCGCTCAGCGACATTTCGCCAGAACTGGGTGATTGGATTGTTGACTTCGCCTATGGTGATGTCTTTTCCAGATCGGGCGTCGCGCTGTGTACACGCGAACTCGCGACCATCTCGGCCCTCACGGCCTTGGGGAATGCCCAACCTCAACTCAAAGTGCATATCGAAGGCGCGCTGAATGTGGGATGCAAGCCTGAGGAGATCGTTGAAATCATCATTCAGATGGCGGTGTATGCGGGATTTCCCAGCGCATTAAATGGCATCAGTGCCGCGCGTGAGGTGTTTACCAAACGCGGCATCACACTCAGCTCCGCATCGCCCCGGTGAACGGGGTGACAGTCTCACCACGCACCTATGGCTCAGGATCGAGGTCATGAACGCATACTATTCGATAAACCAGGTTAGCGAATGCACCGGTCTTACGACCCATACCCTGCGTTACTACGAACGCATCGGCCTGTTGGCCCCCGTTGCCCGTGCGGCAGGTGGACAACGGGTCTATGCACCGACTGATATGGCGTGGCTGGAGTTTTTGCTGCGATTGCGCACCACCCACATGAGCATCGGCAAAATGCAAGAATTCGCCAAACTGCGCAGCGAAGGCGACGCCACAGTGAGTGAGCGGCGCCAGATGCTGGAATGCCATTTGCAGGATGTGCAGGCCGAAATTGTGGCTATGAAAAATGCCGTTGTCGCGCTGGAGGGAAAGATTGCCTATTACCGAGGACTCGAGACTCAGTAGGATATTTCGCGCTTGCGAGATATGGAGGCATGCTTATCTTTCCAGCAGAAAGGTCTGCTTTTGGTCGATTCTGTTGAAAAAGTCGGTTTTCTCAAACTGCCAGAATACTGATCGATGAAATCGTCTATTTTGTGCGCTGCTACGTGAAATCTAATCCGAGTACCTCTGCGCCGATTCTAGATTTCAATCTCAAACGCGTACTTTTCTGCTGAAACCCCCACGCCAGACTTTTTCAACAGAATCGGCCGTTTTTTGCCTATCACCCCTGGCTGTATTTGGCCGATCCCAGCGGGTCGAGGCCACCGAATGCAGTGGTCAAGTCCATGCAATGACCCCCACTACACCTTGCCAGCCCTGACCTTTTGACGCGCCTGTTCTTTGAGTTATCAGGGCCGTGGCATCATCAAAATCCAGTGCCCCCAAAAGGCCTACGGCTCCGGCGGCACCTCGCCTTCTGATTGAGTGTCGATACTGACCACCACCGACATGCCGGGGCGCAGGTGCCCGGCCATGGGCTGATCGGGATCGACGACGATGCGCACCGGGATACGCTGGGCAATCTTGACGAAGTTGCCGGTGGCGTTGTCGGCGGGCAGCAGGCTGAATTCCGAACCGGCCGCTGGCGAGATGCGTTGTACGCGGCCTGTCAGCCGGGTGTTGTGCAGCGCATCGACGGTAAAGCTCACCGACTGGCCAAGCCGCACATCGGCCATCTGGGTTTCCTTCAGGTTGGCGATAACCCACAGCCGGTTGGGCACCAGCGCCATCAATTGCGCGCCGGAAGAGACATAAGCCCCCAGACGCACGCCAATCTGTCCCAGTTGGCCATCACGTGGAGCCACGATGCGGGTATTGTCCAAGTCGATACGCGCCAGCTCGACAGCCGCCTGAGCGCTTTCCACCGAAGCCTGCAACGAGTCGCGATTGACGATCACCGTCTGCAGGTCTTCGCGGGCAATCAGCAGCGCGGCCCTGGCTTCGGCCACCGCAGCGACAGCCTGGGCATCGGCGGCGCGAGCCACATCGAGCTCGCTTCGGGATACCGAGCCATCGGTGACCAGTGTCTGATTGCGTCGCAGATCGGCGGCACTCTTGTTGCCCTGAGCGATGCTGCTCTGCAACGCGGCCTGACGCTGGGCAATGGTCGCTTCGGCGGTACGCCGCTGTTGCAGGTTATTGGCCAGTGAGGCCTTTTGCACGGCCAGTTGCGCCACGGCCTGATCCAGATTCTGGCGATAGATGCGGTCATCCAGACGCACCAGCAGATCGCCCGCCTTGACGAACTGGAAGTCCTGCACCCGCACTTCATGCACGTAACCGCTCAACTGAGTGCCGACGATGGTCGTCTGGCCACGCACCTGAGCATTTTCCGTGCTCTGGATCGGGCTGGTGAACGGCGGCAGCTCCCAGGCGTACAGCACGATCAGCACCCCCGCCAGGGCAATGCTGGCAAAGATCGCCGTGGAGAACATGCGCTGACGCTTCGGGACGGGCTCGCTGGTGGGCGGCGTCGTCACCGGAGGCGGCGGCGGAGTATCAGGCGCCTGAATGCTTTCGTCACTGTTCTGGACACTGGAGTTTGGCTGGGTCGGTTCATTCATGAAGAGTGGGCGCCACGGCTGGGGACGGAAGATGGAGTGACTGGCGAAGCAGGTGTTGCGGCAAGAGGCCGAGTGGTCATTTTCAGCCAGAGTACACGGGCTGAAATCCAGACCATGGTCAGCACTGCGATCAAGGCGATCAGCATGAACACATCGTTATAGGCCAATACGTTGGCTTCCCGCGTCGCCAGCGTCGAAAGCGAGCGAATACCCTGGGTATTGCGCAGTGAAGGGTCGGCAATCACCGACGCATAGCCTGCACTCGCACTTTGCAGGCGGGACTGGAACAGCGGATCGGTCGGGTTCAGGTGTTCAACGATATGGCTGGAATGAAACTTCTCACGCACGATCTGGAACGTGCCCAGCGCTGCCGACCCGATCAGCCCGCCCATGTTCTGGGCAATCCCGAACAGCACGGAAAAACTCACCATGTTGCGCGGGTTGGCGATGACGCCGCTGATGCCCAGCACCAGCGTAGGCCCCAGGAAGAAGGTGCCGCCGAAGGCCAGCAGAAACTGACTGAGGTACATGTTCGATTGCCGGGTCAGGCTGGTGGAACCGCTGTCCATCCAGGCCCCCACCGCCATCATCGCCAGGGAAATCAGCAAGGGCTTGATCAGGTGCGCCGGGTCGATGGTCAGGGCACTGACCGCCAGGCCGGCAATACTGCCCAGCAGCATGACCAGATAAAGGGTATGAAGCTGTTCGCTGCCCATATTGAGGTTCTGCAGAAAACCTACCGCACCGACAGACTGTTCCGACAGGACAATACGAAACAGAATCACCGCCAGCCCCAGCCGCAGGATCGCGCCACTGCCCAGCCAGCGCGTGATCAACAACGGATTGCTGCGGTTGTGCTCAATGGCCAGCCCTGCACAGATCAGGGCGATGGACACTGCTGAAGCGATACCGATCCAGGGTGCTTCCAGCCACCAGTCGATGCGACCCAATGAAAGCACGGCACACAGCAGGGCAAAACCGCTGGCCAGCAGGCCAAAGGTGAGGAAGTCGAGCTTCTCGAACGCCTTGAAACGATCACCGGGCGGCAGCTTGAGCATCAGCACGCAACCCAGCGACAGCAGCGCCATGCCCAGCTCGAACAGGTACAACCCTCGCCATTCGGCAATCTGTAACAGGTCTTCGGACACCAGCCTTGCCAGCGGCGTCGCCAGTTGGGCAGTGCCCAGCCCGAGCACCAGCGCCTTGAGCCGCCATTTCTGGGGAAAGGCCTGGATCATGTAATACAGCCCCAGGGTGCTAAGTGCGGCCCCCACCATGCCATGGGCCGCCCGCACGGCGACCGCCGACTCGATGTCATTGACGAACAGGTGGGCCAGGGTCACCAGCGCATAGAGCACCAGGAACAATTCGGTAAAGGCACGCAGGCCGAACTGCTGACGAAACTTCACCAGCAGCAGGTTCATCGACACGTTGGTCATGATGTAGGCGGCCGGCAGCCAGGCGATGTCTGCCGAAGTCGCGCCCAGCGCGCCTTGCAGATAAGGCAGGTTGGCCACCACCAGAGCATTTCCCAGGCCGCCGGTCAGGGCAACGATGACGCCCACCAGCGCAAACGCCCAACGTCTGGCCGTCGGGTGCAGCGGTGTCGAGGGCGAGCCGGGCATCGTTGGCCGCTCGTGAGGCTCCCATTGGCGGGGTGCGTATTTATCGTTCATGCATTCCTTTGAGGTCTTCGCGGATGAATCCGCTCCTGCGGGTGGCACATTTCATGGCGCAGGAGCGAATTTATTCGCGAAATATCCACATAACAGCTGGAAAATGACAGCGTCAGTCTATGCTTAAGCGCAATTTTGTTTTGCTCATCGGCGCTGCTAGGATCGCCTTACGCTAAAAGAATAATTAAAAAGAAGAGCAAATGAACAAGGAGTTCAGTATGAGTTCACCGGCGTCACCGGCTCTCTCGGTTCGCAAGCCCAGCCAGAAACCGGTTCTGGTGGATGTACGCAATCATATCGGTCATCTCACCCTGAATCGCCCCGCCAGCCTGAACGCCATCGATCTGGACATGATCCGAACGCTGCAACGCCAGCTCGATGCCTGGGCCGAAGACCCCATGGTTTACGCTGTGGTCTTGCGCGGGGCAGGCAACAAGGCGTTTTGCGCCGGTGGTGATATCCGATCACTGTATGAAAGCTACAAGAACAACCAGGAGCGACACCAGGCATTCTTTGTCGAAGAATATGCGCTGGACCTGACGATCCATGACTATCGCAAACCGGTCATGGCCCTGATGGATGGCCTGGTACTGGGCGGCGGCATGGGGCTGGTGCAGGGCGCCGATCTGCGGGTCGTCACCGAACGCAGCCGGTTGGGCATGCCCGAGGTGGCCATCGGTTATTTCCCGGATGTTGGCGGCAGTTATTTCCTGCCCCGCATAGCTGGCGAGCTGGGAACCTACCTGGGGGTCACCGGTGCACAGATCGGGGCAGCCGATGCGCTGTACTGTGGCCTTGCCGACTGGTCCATGACCTGCGAGCTGCTGCCTCGGCTCGATCACATGCTCGATCACCTGAAGTGGAAATCCACGCCCCTCAAGGACCTTCAGGGTGCCATGGCCAGGCTGGGCACCCAACGCCTGCCCTCTCCACCACTGGAAACACTGCGACCGGCCATCGACCACTTCTTCGGCTTGCCGGACTTGCCGAGCATCATTGAACAATTGCAGCAGGTCACCGTAGCCGACACCCATCAATGGGCGCTGGACACTGCGATCACGATGCAGGAGCACTCTCCCCTGGCGATGGCCGTGACCCTGGAAATGATGAGGCGCGGGCGGCATCTGTCCCTGCAGGACTGCTTTGCCATGGAACTGCACCTGGACCGCCAGTGGTTCGAGCATGGCGACCTGATTGAGGGGGTCCGCGCCTTGATCATCGACAAGGACAGGAAGCCACTGTGGCGCGTTCCCGGCGTGCACGACCTGAGTGTCGAGCATGTGCAGAGTTTCTTCAGCGGCCTGGAGGCTTGAGCCATGCACGATATCGAACTGACCGAAGAACAGGTGATGATCCGCGACATGGCCCGCGACTTCGCCCGCAACGAAATCGCCCCCCATGCCCAGGCCTGGGAAAAGGCCGGCTGGATCGACGATGCCCTGGTCGACAAGCTCGGCGAACTGGGTTTGCTGGGCATGATCGTGCCCGAGCAATGGGGCGGTACTTACATTGATTACGTCGCCTATGCCCTGGCCGTTGAAGAAATCTCCGCTGCCGACGCCGCCACCGGCACCCTGATGAGCGTCCACAGTTCGGTAGGCTGTGGCCCTCTCCTCAATTACGGCACAGAAGCACAGAAGCAGACCTGGCTGGCGAAACTGGCCAGCGGCAAGGCCATCGGCTGTTTCTGCCTGACCGAACCCCATGCGGGCTCCGAAGCCCATAACCTGCGCACCCGCGCCGAATTGCAGGGCGAACACTGGGTCATCAACGGTGCCAAGCAGTTTGTCAGCAACGGTAAGCGGGCGCATCTGGCCATCGTGTTCGCGGTGACTGACCCTGAACTCGGCAAAAAGGGCCTGTCGGCATTTCTCGTGCCCACCACCGATAACCCCGGATTCGTGGTGGATCGCAGTGAGCACAAGATGGGCATTCGCGCCTCCGACACCTGTGCCGTGACCCTCGATGACTGCAGGATCCCGGCTGCCAACCTGCTGGGCGAACGCGGCAAGGGACTGGCCATTGCCCTCTCCAACCTCGAAGGCGGACGGATCGGTATTGCGGCCCAAGCCCTGGGCATCGCCCGCGCCGCGTTCGAGGCGGCACTGGCCTATGCACGGGAGCGTGTGCAGTTCGACAAGCCGATCATCGAACATCAAAGCGTGTCCAACATGCTGGCCGACATGCACACCCGTATCAACGCCACGCGACTGCTGGTCCTGCATGCTGCCCGCTTGCGCAGTGCCGGCCTGCCCTGCCTGTCCGAAGCCTCCCAGGCAAAACTCTTCGCGTCAGAGATGGCCGAATGGGTCTGCTCGAAGGCCATACAGATTCACGGCGGCTATGGCTATCTGGAGGATTACCCCGTCGAGCGTTACTACCGCGATGCCCGCATTACCCAGATATACGAGGGCTCAAGCGAAATCCAGCGCCTGTTGATTGCCCGGGAGCTGAAACATTACGCGCTGTAAACCGTCGAAAACATTCCCCGAAAAGACGTCTCTCCTCGGGGAATGATCAAGGCTTCACCGGCCCGGGTACACTCACGGCCTGCCCGTGAAATTCACCCGCCCCAGTAACGTCACCAGCAAGGCCACCGAGTCGGCATTGCTCATCATGACCTGACTGCGCACACGAGAATTGGCGTAGAAGATATCCCGCGCTTCTGACAGGGTGCTCTTGCCGGTCATCCTCAGGATAGCGGCCTTTGCCCCCCCGTCACTGCGCTTGAGGTCTCTGAAGGCGCCACCCTCCAGTTGCGAAAACAGTTTGCTGCGGTCGGTCTGGAAGGAAAGGGTCTCCTGCTGACCAGCCTTCACTTCATTCCTGATGCGACTCTTGTAACCGGGCGCACTGTCCAGAAGATCCAGGAACGGCGCAGAAGATTCGACATAGGCAATATCCTCCGTGTTCATGCACAGGTGGGAGAGTTCATGCAGCAGGGTCGTGCCACGGTAATGAGGCCCCAGATTGAACTCGCCCGTGCGCTGGGCCGACACCTTGAGGCGATAGTAAGGCAAGCGGAAGAACTTCTCGGTCAGGAAGATCCGCCTCGTGGGATCGTTGACGAACACGAAGGCCGCAGCCTTTTCGGCGGTCAGCCTGTTGATACCGACGACATAACGACTGGAATCATGGGGCGAAAGCGAAGGGTCCATCAGGGCCCCGTACAACCTGGCCATGATCGTCCTGATGGACGTCACCATCGCCGCATCGGGTCTGGCCTCGTCGAAAAACTCGGAAATGATGCGTTCGGCTCGAGGATCGATCCCCCCGGCCGGCCGCACCTTGAGATTGTCCAGCGCCGTTTCCAGGTATCGACGGGCCTGCGCATGCCCTTCCGTAATCAATTCCGCACGATCCCGGTAAACCTGGCGAATCTCGGAAATCCCCCTGGCCTCGACCACGATCAGCCTGTCGACATCCCGATTGACCATGGAGCTTTGAAACCGGCTGATGGGCATACCACCGCCCTTGAGCCCGGAGTCCAGATTCAGCTCCCACTGCTGCCGCTCATTGATCCGGATTCTGGGGCCGCGCCGCTCTTCACCGACGATGAACCAGCTGCCCTCATGCAACTCGACCCGATAAACCTTGCCCTGGATGGCCACATACTCCTTCAGGGAATTCGGATCCCTGTAGGTATTGAGCAAGTTGTCCTTGTGCAATTCGTTCAAGGCCACATTGCGGACTTCCAACTGACGCAAGCGCTCCTGCATGCCCGAGGAAAGGGTATCGTTGCCCCAGCGAAAGGTCTGGGGCGATTCTTCAGGCTCCAGAACCTCTTCGGGCCTTTCGAGCTCCTCGGGTTCTTCAGCGAGGCTCTCGTGCTCCAGTTTTCGGGAAGCTATCGCCATGCTCAGCGCATCCATGAACTCCGAGACAGCCTTGCCCCAATGGTGATCCGCCACGGAATGGAGCGAGAGCTGAACCATGCTTCCACCTTGCCAAAGGGCCACCAGCGCACCCGGACGACCGGGCAGGAGCATCAATATCTGCTCACTCAGCAATCTGAAAAGATAATACCTGCTGGCCCTGTCACTCTCGGCATTTGTGACGCTCTCACCCCGGACGAGCAACTTGAATGTTTCAAGGGAGCCTCGAAACAGCAACTGCAAGGCACTGCCCTCATAAGGCGTGACGAGGATCGTTACAGGTGCCGGCCGGGTCAGGGGAACATCCGAGGGTGACTCGACACTGAAAGGCAGGTGCGGCTCCTGGAACCCCCCACTGTCATAGATATGCTTCACCGAAGAATCAAGGCGACTCAGGATGAAGCTCTGCAGGGTACTGGATGTCCGGATATCGGCCAGCAAGGCCTCCCGGTCGGCATACTCCTTGACCGGGAACTCGTCGCTGAACAACGAGTACAGCAACCATGGCCCCTGCTGGGGCACCTTGGGGGCAATCACATAGACGCCGACGACCCTGTCCGGCGCCCACCCCTCCTCGCTGCGCAGCAGTTGCAGGGGACTGATGATGATGTCCCGGCCCTTGAACGGCACGCGGGCAATACCGTCGGGCATGGTCATCACACTTTCGATGGCGTCATACCCCTCCAGGGTCAGGCGCTTCATGAGCTTGAACTGGAAAGCCTTCAACAACTCGTATGAAGGGGTCTGGTCGGTGTAATAACCCTGCCGGAGCGCATACTCTTCGGACTTTTCATCAAATTTCTGCTCCACCAGTGCCCGATAGGTCTCCGCCACATCCAGCGACTCGACCAGATGACGAATGTATTCGGGGGTCAGCCATTCATTCCGGTGCTCTTCTCCCTCCAGCGAAACGGACATGACACCCTGCTGAATCGCGAAAAACCGGTCCACCGCAAACTCGATCAGTGTTTCACGGGTATGTGAAGCAGCGGCCGCTATCGACTGGGGCGTTTCCCCTGTGGCGACCGGTGCGGGAATGTACTGAGTGAACGTCAGGATCACCTTGTCCGCCTGGAAATGCCGGGTCGGAAAATCTTCATTCAGCCTCTTTTGCAACTTCTCTTGCGCGTACTCCTGAATATCGGGGATACCGAACAGGAAATCCTTCTTCGGATCATGGGAGGCATAGAAGCGCTGCCATATGTCCAGCAGCATGATCTGGTCATCGATGGAGGCCTTCTTGATCCACTGGGACAACAGCACATCACCCTGCATCATTTGCAGCCTGACCCCCAGACGCCCCAGGGTATGCCGCTTGCTGTCGTTGCGTTCGGTCATGTCCATGACATGGCAAAACTGCTCCGGCTCAAGCTGCCATTTGAGCGCACGCTCATACTCCGCCATGCATTGCTGGTATTGACGGTCGCTCTCGAGGTTCTCCAGAACCTGAATGAAATGTCCGTCGATCCGCTCCAGCCGGACCTGAACATTCGGCAACGCCTGCGTCTCGCAGTAACGACGTACCTGAAGCTGGTCCGACGCCTTCATCAGGTCCAGTATGTAGTGGCGGTGATCGAGCCGCATGAGCCAGTCATTGATGAAGCCCCCGATATCGGGCCCGGGCTCGAACACCCTCAGCCCCGTGTGCAAGGACCACAGGAGGTATTGAGTGCTCTGTGCCGAATCACAGAGTACAAATGTATTGGCCAGGGGAACCTCATTTGCAATGCCTTCCAGCGTGAGCGACATACCGTAGACCTCGACGCAGCGCTCTCCAAAACTTTCCCGCAGACGGCGCAAGGGCCTGTTCAGCACCTGCTGGAGCATTTCCAGGGCCTCCCCGTCGATGGCCTTTCGACGGCGCTCCATGTTCAACTCAAGGCGCAACGCCCGCTCACGCACAAGTTCCGATAGGGCACTGGGGTAGATCCGGGTATCGAGCAACCTGACCGGCCTGACGTAAAACGCCTTGAGCTGGCGTGCATACCGGGTAACGAAATCATCCTGCACCAGGGCAATCACCTTTCTGATCAGGGGCATCGGCAACAGCTCCACCGAATCGGGTTGCACCTGATCCGGCGAAACATTCAGAATCCGACCCGCAGGCCAGGCACCTGAGTCAGCCTTGATGATCTTTTCCAGCGCCAGGGACACCAGGGGCTTGGCAACTCGCCCCGAGAAATGCACCCATAGCCTGCGGGCATCGAGGACGGGATTGCCGACAATGGCCAGGTAGCGATTCAGGGCGTGCCGCATGCAACTGGCCAGGCCACCCCGCAATTGCCCCGTGAACTGGACGAAGTCGTCCATCTCATGCAATTGCTCGCCCCAGGAAGCCAGTGCGTCGCTCTCGAACTTCTTGTCCACGAACAGCCCTTGGGGGACCTTGCTCAGGCTCCAGGTCTGCTCAATGGCCACCAGACCGGAGCGCCACCGGTCAGAGTCATGAAGGCTGTACAGCCGGCTGTCCAGCAACCCCCGTATATCCAGCGCGTCGTCGATCTGAACGATCGCCAGACGGTGGGAAACCGAAGGCAATTGCAGGACATAATCCAGATTCCGCTTCTGCAGAGCGATGATGGAACTGACATGCTCCTCAAACAACGAATGTTCGATGAGGTCCTGCTGCACCAGCACCTGACCGGACACGCTCAACAACGCATGATCATTCAGGGATGAGTAATGCAGCATCTCGGCGCGCCCCTCTTCCGTGCCGAAATGCTCAGTGACCGCCTGCGGGCCCGCGAACCGCCGGAACCCTTCCATGACCGAATACATGTAGATATCCGGCAACGACCCGGCCAGGAACCTGATCAACAGAACCCCCAGCAGTTTGACCGGTCCCTGTCCGTCGACAGTCACCGCGATTCTGTGTACCTGCACCCAGTTCCTCCCGGCGGGCGCACTGGGCGATGGCAGCAGGGTTCGCAACCGTCGGCACTCGAACGGGGTCAGGGTGCCCTCTTCCCGGGCCGACAGCAGTTTCTCGCGAAAGGACTCGGCCAGGGCATCGCCTGCAAACGCCTGCATCGTCCGTCCATCGTCCAGCATCTGCGCCCAATAATCGTTCAGAGAGCGCTCGTAAGTATCCGGCAGCGTCTGCAGGCTCTGGGTGATGGCCTGAGCGTAAAGGGCCGTCTGCTCGCTGGAAAGCACCTGGCCATCCGACCCCAGAAAGCGCCGCTCCACCCCAGCGGCCCTGGAGCCGGCGTCGTAGTCATTCAATACGGCAGTCGCCAGATACTGCACATCCACGACCCTGGAATCCTCAGGACTGCCGGGCGGCAGGTTCGACAGATCGACGCTTTGCAGCACGTCGCCAAGCACGTTGACAGAGGATTCGGGCAATAAAACCCGAAGTTTCTCCTGCAACGACTGCACCAGAGCCGTCTGCAGAGAAGGCAACTGATGGAGGCGTTCGGACAGCACGCTCAGGGGCTGTGCCTGATGCTGAAGCGTCGTCGTCATCTGCTCCTCGAACAGCGAACCGTCGATACGTTCGGCATCCAGCTTCAGCGGCTGATTTTCACGAAAGGCATAACGCTGGTTCAACAAGTCGAGCAGCTCGACCCTGCTCCCGAAACGCTCCACGCCAAACAACAGCGTGCTGAGAAAGACCGGTGCATCGGCTTTGTCAGGATTACTGATCAGCAGCGCCGTGGCCAGTTCGGCATGAAGGGGCGAACCATCCTCCATGATCAGCCGGTCGACCCTGGGATGAGGCTCGGTTTCCACGATATTGTTCGAGGTTTCGACCAGACGCTTGAGCCATTGGCACTCATGGATACTGATCAGACTGTCGCTGACCGCATCGTTGAGACTCTGGGCGAGCCGACGCTTGAGCGACTCGCTGTAGAAATACGGGGCAGTTGGTGCTGGCATGAGCCATTCTCCTTGTTGTCATGTTTCCCCCACTGCAAGGGCTTGAAAAAGGGGTTCAAGGAAAACGAGCTTATCGAGAGGCCAACCGGCAACTGCCATACATATGGCAATGCGTGGAAGTCGCGGACTATTTTTTTGCGGGCTGCAAACTCACTGATTGATCAGCGGTCTACAAGGCTGCATCCGGATGCAGGGCATAGCGGTTATGCGGATGCAGAATCAGTGTTTTTTCAGAGGTTACAAAGCGAATGGCTTCAATTCTGGTAGGACAGTTTCATGCAAGAGATGCGGATGGGCGTATCTATCCGGTGCATGAATTCCAGGAATCACAGCCCGATGAGGCTGACGGCAAGGAGCCAGTAACAACCTATCGCCTGGCCATCGGCGACCGGGTCAGTCATCTGGGTGGGGATGATTTTGAGCTGGTTCAGACGGGCGTGAAAATGACGCGTATTCCCTGAGGTGCGCGCTCTTACTTTTCGCGAATGAATTCGCTCCTACCGGGGGCAATCTGTAGGAGCGGATTTATCCGCGAAGGGCCAGGATATCCGGCACATATCTGCGGTCTTCGCGAATGAATTCGCTCCTACGGGGTCGGGAGCGATTCGGGGAAGATCAGGTACCAGAAAATGGCCGTTTCACGGGTCTGCGGATCGATGCTGCGATAGCGCATGTGATCGAACCCGCCCACCACATACCCACAGCGCTCGTACAACTTGCAGGCCGCCAGATTATTGTTCTGGGTTTCGAGCATGATGCCCGGCAGGTTGCGCTGGCGACTCCAGAATTGCGCAACCTCCAGCAATGACCGGGCAACGCCGCAACGCCGGGCCGACTCGTCCACCGCCAGTTCATCGATATGGGCAAAGCCGTTCCAGTGCGTGCTGAGCACCATGTGCCCGACCGCACGGTCTTCCAGCCAGGCCACCAGCACGGTGCTGTCGGCGGCGTCCCGGTAATCGCAGAACTCCTGCGAGTCGATGCCGTAGTTCTTGAGATAAGGCTCTACGGGATCGACGATCCAGGACTCCACGCTCTGCCCCACGACGACCCGCGCATAGCCACGGACCGTGAAGGTGAATTCGCTGTTGAGGATGTAATCCTCGAAGCATTCGTCTGCGACACGAATGCTCAGGGACGGGTTCGCTACGGTCATCTCAGCACTGCCTTCCAGGGCAAACCGGTTACCGGTCAGGACGAGGCCTGAGCCTTGGCCTCCTGCAACTGTACCCACAACGCAGGGGCACCGGCTGCCTTGGCAATAATGGCCATGCGTGCTTCGTGCTCTGCCAGTTCGCTTTCGGTCGCCCGAATGATGCGGGCCTGCTGGCGATCGGCGGACAAGCGACGAATCTCGCTGCCACGATTCGCACCGCCTTCGCTCTGGCTGCTGCCGTCACTTCCATGACCGGCCAGCGAAAGGCTGGTCTGCCCGCCGGTCATGGCCAGATAGACGTCCGCCAGAATCTCGGAGTCGAGCAATGCGCCGTGCAGTTCGCGGCCCGAGTTGTCTACGCCATAGCGTTTGCACAGGGCATCGAGGCTGTTGCGTTGGCCGGGATGACGCTCCCGCGCCATCAGCAAGGTATCGAGTACCGAACAATGCTGGGCAATGTCGCTCTTGTCGTGAGCGCCCATCAAGGCGAATTCGTTGTTGATGAAACCAACGTCGAACGCCGCGTTGTGGATGATCAGCTGGGCGCCCTTGATGAACTCGAAGAATTCATCCGCAACCTCGGCAAAGCGCGGCTTGCCCACCAGAAATTCGTTGGTGATGCCGTGAACGCCAATCGCCCCTTCATCGCTCTCGCGATCCGGTTGCAGATAGACGTGAAAATGCCGCCCCGTCAGGCGGCGACCGATCAGCTCGACGCAACCGATCTCGATGATGCGGTGACCGTCGGTGACAGGCATACCGGTGGTTTCGGTATCGAGTACGACGGACCTGTTATCTGTGTTTTGCAATGACATTGACTGTTGCCTCGTCTAAGCCGGCAATCTTAGCACGCCACACGCCCTGATGAGCCCTTCGGCTCATCAGGCATGCCGGCCTGCGCGGACTTCATCCACACCCCGATTGGCCAGCTGATCGGCGCGCTCGTTGCCGGGATGGCCGATATGGCCACGCACCCATTGCCACTTCACGGTATGGCGGTTGACCTGCTCGTCCAGCTGCTGCCAGAGGTCGGCATTCTTGACCGGTTCCTTCGCGGCGGTCTTCCAGCCGCGCTTCTTCCAGTTGGTCATCCACTCGGTGATGCCTTTCATGACGTATTGCGAGTCCGTCACCAGCGTCACTTCGCACGAGCGCTTGAGTTCTTCCAGACCACGAATGGCTCCCATCAGCTCCATCCGGTTATTGGTGGTATTGGCTTCGCCTCCCCACAATTCCTTTTCGACGCCCTTGTAGACAAGCAATGCGCCCCAGCCACCAGGGCCCGGGTTGCCCTTGCAGGTGCCATCGGTAAAGAGTTCAACGCTTTCGCTCATTACAACCGTTCCAGAATAAAGGACTTGTTTGGGCGGCAGGCTCGAGGGTCATGGTTCCGACGTGTTGCGATTGACCTTGGCCATCGGCAATGGAATCAGTTTGCCCATCGGCTCGCGGCGCACCTGACGCAGAGGGCGCAGGCCCACGACCAGTTTGCGGGCCACCAATAGATAGAAGCCGCCGCCGGGGCTTTGCCGCCCTTCGCCGAGGCTTTCCAGACCGCTCAGGCGTGCCTGCCATGCCGCCGAAGAAAGAGGCGGACGATAGCATCCGAAGCGCCGCTTCTCCAGCGCGAACCCCAGCAGGTTCAACCAGTCCGCGACCCGGGACGGGGAAATGCAACGCGCCTTGCGCAAGGCGTCGCGGGCAAATACATGACGCAACCCCCAGGTGCTCCAGGGGTTGATGCCGATGATCAAGAGATGGCCACCCGGCCTGACGCTGCTGGCCGCCTCGCGCAACAGACCATGGGGCGAGAGGCAGAAATCCAGGCCATGCTGCAGGACCACCACATCGGCGGCATGCTCGCTCAAGGGCCAGGCTTCTTCTTCGCAGACAATCTCCACGCCGGGCAACGGCGCACCCAGCCTGACATTGCGTTGCACCTGCCGGGCCACCGGCGGGTTCTCGGCGGACGGCCCGTAATGCACAAGATAGCCCCCGAAATAACGCCCCAGCTCGTCTTCAAGAACCCGGCGCTCCTCTTCGAGCAGCAGTTGCCCCAACGGACCGGACAACCACTTGCGGGCAGCCTGGATCAGGGCCAGCCACTCAGGATCGGCCTGGGCGAACGCTTCATCGGTCATTTACGGTCTCCTCCGGGGATTCGCGTGCAGCCAGATCAAAGACTAAGATGCCTCATTGTTTACCGCCATGCGAACTGCGCCATGATACAGGTCCACCCTCTTCCCGCTTTCAACGACAACTACATCTGGTTGTTACAAGACCTTTCCAGCCAGCGCTGTGCCGTGGTCGATCCGGGGGACGCCCAGCCGGTACTCGGCTGGCTGGCGCAGAACCCCGGCTGGCATCTGACCGATATCCTGATCACCCACCATCACAAGGATCATGTCGGCGGCGTCGTTCAGCTCAAGCAGGCCACCGATGCCAGGGTGCTGGGCCCGGCCACGGAAAACATCCCGGCCCGGGATGTCGCCCTGACGGATAACGACACGGTCTCCGTGCTGGGGCGGGATTTCACCGTTCACGCCGTACCGGGACATACCCTGGGCCATATCGCCTTCTATCATCACGATGCCACGACGCCCTTGCTGTTCAGTGGCGACACCCTGTTCGCAGCGGGCTGCGGGCGCCTGTTCGAGGGCACGCCCGAACAGATGCATGAATCGCTGAGCCGTCTGGCGGCACTGCCCGACAGCACGCTTGTCTATTGCGCCCATGAATACACCCTGAGCAACCTGCGCTTTGCCCAGGCCGTTGAACCCGATAACCGGGACATTGCCGAACGCCTGAGCCAGGTCAGCCAGTGGCGCAGCGAAAATCGCATCAGCCTGCCTTCCAATCTAGCTCTGGAACGACGCACCAACCCCTTCCTGAGGGCACATGAAACATCTGTTAAAGAAAAAGCAGACGAACGGAGCGGTCGCGACAACAGCACTCCGAGTGCGGTTTTTGCGAGTTTGAGGGCCTGGAAAGATACGTTCTAAAGCGCGTGAAATCGGCACGAAAATTCTGAAAGGTTGACCGTTGGGGGGACGCTTTCTAGAATCGCCCGACATTTTCGCCTGGAAGTCACCCCCAGCCAATGTCGTCACCTACAAAAAAATACCTCAATTCAGACGCATTGAGCCGACTGACCCAGGCCATGGCTATCGCCGCTGGCGCACTGCTTGCCGGCTGTCAGACCACCAGTCATGTAGAGCCCAGCAGCATTTACCGAACGCCTAATCTGGCCAGCGGTATCAAGCAAAAGCCCATCTTCATCACCCAGAAACAGAAGCAGAACCCGTCGGCCCCGCCTCAGGATATCTGGGAGCGGATGCGCCAGGGTTTCCAGCTGCAACAAAACAACGAGCTGAACCCCCGGATCGACCAGCAGCGCCTGTGGTTCGCCAACAACCCGTCCTTTCTGGAAAACGCGGGTGAGCGTGGCAGCCTCTACATGCACTACATTGTCGAGCGCCTTGAAGAACGCAACATGCCGCTGGAGCTGGCCCTGCTGCCGGTGATCGAAAGTGCCTACAACCCGATGGCCATCTCCCGCAGCCAGGCCGTCGGTCTGTGGCAGTTCATCCCGTCCACGGGACGCTACTTCAACCTGCGCCAGACCAACTTCTATGACGGGCGTCGCGACATCCAGGCTTCCACCGTGGCAGCCATGGATTACCTGACCCGTCTGCACGACATGTTCAACGGTGACTGGCTACTGGCACTGGCGGCCTACAATGCGGGCGAAGGCACCGTCAGCCGGGCCATCGAGCGTAACGAAAAGCTCGGGCTGCCCACCGATTACTGGAACCTGCCGCTGCCGCAGGAAACCCGTGATTATGTGCCCAAGCTGCTGGCACTCTCCCAGGTCGTCCAGTCGCCGGAGGCTTACGGCGTCAACCTGAACCCGATTGCCAACGAACCCTATTTCGAAGTCGTCGAACTCAACAAGCGTGTTGACCTGTCCAAGGTCGCCAGCCTGGCCAATATCGACGAAGACGAACTGATCCAGCTCAACCCGGCCTTCAAGAAGCGCCTGACGATCGACGGCCCCCAACACCTGCTGGTCCCGACATCAAAGGCTCAACTGTTGACGGCCAGCCTGTCGACCATGAAGTCCGAAGAGCTGACCGCCTGGCAGCCCTACCGCGTACGCCGTGGCGACACGCTTGAGAGCCTTGCCAACCGTTATCAGGTGTCGGTCAGTACGCTCAAGAGCAATAACCGGTTGAGCAGCAACCGGCTCAAGGCGGGTCAGTCACTGAGCATTCCGGTCCAGCCGGGCAGCAAGTCCTCGCAACCGGTATTCGAGGAGCTCGCCAGTCACGACAAGCCGGCTCCCGGCCGCAGCTACAGGGTCAGGAGCGGCGACAACCTGTCGAGCATCGCTCAGGCCCACAAGGTCGAAGTCGGGGAACTGCAGCGCTGGAACAAGATGACCGGCAACAAGCTCAAGATCGGTCAGACGCTGATCGTACAGGGCAGCAAGTCCGCCGACACCACGACGGCCAGCGCCGACAGCGGCAAGAAATCCATGCAGTACAAGATCCAGAAAGGCGACTCGATGTACCTGGTCGCCAAGCGCTTCAACGTCGAGATGAAGCACCTCAAGCGCTGGAACCCTCGCACCGGTCAGGCCCTTAAACCCGGCCAGACCCTGACCGTCTACCTCCCTCATTGATGCGCCCGGCCACCTGCCCTGACATGACTTCGGGGCAAGTGGTCGTCCAGACCAGCCCCCCTCCCTTGCCCCCGGTCTTTTTCCTGCCCGGACAAGCTGTTACTGTTAGCGACCCGAAAGCCCAAGCCGCCTGGATCGTGATACGTCCCATCCTGCTAGTCATCAGTCTGGTCTTGAGCTTCTGTGCCAACGCCGCCATCAGCGAAAGCCATGGCTATGCGCAATTTGGCGTTCTCAAGTACCCGGCCAGCTTCACTCATTTCGACTGGGTCAATCCCGAGGCGCCGAAGGCTGGCACCTTGCGAATGATGGCCTTCGGCACGTTCGATACTCTCAACCCGTACACCTTCAAGGGCAGCAGCCCGGTTTCGACGGGTAACTTTCTGCAATACGGCGTCAACGAACTGAACGAGCCCTTGATGGTGGGCACCGGCCAGTACGATCCATCCGGCGATGAACCCACTTCCAGCTACGGATTGATCGCCCAGTCGGTGGAGTTCAGTGAAGACCGCAGCTGGGTGGTGTTCAATCTTCGCCCGCAGGCACGCTTTCATGATGGCAAATCCATTACGGCCTATGACGTCGCCTTTTCCTACCGGACACTGCTCAAGGACGGTCATCCTCAATACCGCACCGCCCTTCAGGAAGTGCAACGGGTCGACATCCTCAATCGCCATCGCATCCGCTTCGTCTTCAAGCGCTCGGGCAATCCCCTGCTGATCCTGCGCCTGGGCGAGCTGCCGGTACTGCCGCAGCATTACTGGAAAGACCGCGACTTCAAGGCCACCACCTTCGAGCCGCCGCTGGGCAGCGGGCCGTACCGTATCACCCGTGTCCAGCCCGGACGCCAACTGGTGTTCGAGCGGGTCAAGGATTACTGGGGCAAGGATTTGCCGGTCAATCGCGGCAAGTACAACTTCGACCGTGTCGAAGTCGAGTTCTACCGGGACAGCGATGTGGCTTTCGAGGCCTTCAAGGCCGGTGAGTTCGACATCTATATAGAGCATCAGGCCAAGAACTGGGCCAACGGCTACAACTTCCCGGCCGTGACCGAAGGCCAGGTCATCAAGGCGCAGATCCCGCACAAGATCCCGACGCAGACCCAGGGCCTGTTCATGAACACCCGGCGCAGCACCTTTGCCGATATCAAGGTGCGCGAAGCATTGGGGCTGCTGTTCAATTTCGAGTGGACCAACCGCACGCTGTTCAGCGATGCCTACATGCGCTCGACCAGCTACTACCCCAACAGCGAGTTTTCCGCGACCGGCCTGCCCAGCGGGGCCGAATGGCTGATGCTCTCCCCTTATCGAGACCAACTGCCTGCCAGCCTGTTCACTCAGCCATTCATGCCCTCGAAAACCGACGGCGGCGGCATCCCTCGCGAAACCCTGCGCAAGGTGCTGGGGTTGTTCGCTGAAGCGGGCTGGAAGCTTTCGGACCAAGGCTTGCGCAATGCCGACAAGCAGCCACTGCGTTTTGAAATCCTCTTGGTCAACCCCAACCTTGAACGCATTCTGCAACCTTATATAGAAGACCTCAGACGCGTCGGTATCGAGGCCAGCCTGCGCACCGTTGATCGCGCCCAGTACAAACAGCGGCTGGACCGGTTCGACTTCGACATGATCCTGATGACCCTGCAACAGACTCTGAGCCCCGGCCTTGAGCAATGGCAGTATTTCCACTCGAGCCAGGCCTCGGTCCAGGGCAGCAAAAATTACGCAGGGGTCGCCAATCCGGTGGTCGACGGCCTGCTCAACACGCTGCTGGCCGCCCAGACTCACGATGAACAAGTCGCCGCCGCACGTGCACTGGATCGCGTGCTGCTGTCACAGCATTACAGCATCCCCAACTGGTACCTGAACAATCATCGCCTGGCCTATCGCAATCGATTCGCCATGGTCACCACCCCGCCCTACACCCTGGGGTTGCGTGCGTGGTGGCTCAAGCCTCTGGAGAAGACCCGATGACCCCGTTGCGCGCCCTGTTCATGCAGGCTGGCGGCCTGTTGCTGGCCGGTATCGTCTGTACCGCCCAGGCAGCTCCCCAGCATGCCGTAACCCTTTATGACGAAGCCCCGAAATACCCGGCCAACTTCAAGCATTTCGACTACGTGAACCCGGATGCCCCCAAGGGCGGCCTGTTTCGTCAGGCAGGCTTCGGCAGCTTCGACAGCCTCAACCCGTTCATCAACAAGGGCGTGGCTGCCGACGACATCGGCCTGATCTACGACACCCTGACCAGCCGCAGCCTGGATGAGCCGTTCACCGAGTACGGCCTGGTCGCCGGCAAGATCGAAAAGGCACCCGACAATGGCTGGGTGCGCTTCTACTTGCGCCCGGAAGCCCGCTTCCATGATGGCCATCCCATGCGCGCCGACGACGTGGTGTTCAGTTTCGAGACCCTGATGAAACATGGCGCGCCCATGTACCGCGGTTATTACGCCGACGTCGATCAAGTGATTGCCGAAGACCCGCTGCGGGTGCTGTTCAAGTTCAAGCACAAGGACAACCGGGAACTGCCGCTGATCCTTGGCCAGTTGCCCGTGCTGCCCAAACACTTCTGGGCGACCCGCGACTTCAGCAAGAGCAACCTGGAAATCCCGCTGGGCAGCGGGCCTTACAAGGTGGCCGAGGTCAAGGCCGGACGCTCGATGCGTTATGAACGGGTCAAGGATTACTGGGCCAAGGACCTGCCGATCAACAGAGGGTCCTATAACTTCGATGTCCTGACCACCGATTACTACCGCGACAACACCGTGGCCCTGGAAGCCGGCAAGGCCGGGCAGTTCGACTATTGGCTGGAAGTCAGCGCCAAGAACTGGGCCACGGCCTACAACACCCCGGCGGTCCGGGACGGACGCCTGATCAAGGAAGAGCTGCCCAACGGCAACCCGACCGGTATGCAAGGCTTTGTCTTCAACCTGCGCAAGCCTGTGTTTCAGGACGTCCGTGTGCGCGAGGCGCTGTCTCTGCTGCTGGATTTCGAGTGGACCAACAAGCAGTTGTTCAACGGGTCCTATAGCCGCACCAAGAGCTACTTCGACAACTCCGAGATGGCCTCCAGCGGCCTGCCATCGGCGCAGGAACTGAAAATCCTAGAACCTTTGCGCGGCAAGATCCCTGACCGGGTCTTCACCGAGGAGTACAAGCTGCCCGTCAACGATGGCAGCGGCATGATCCGCCCTCAATTGCGCCGGGCCTTCCAGCTGTTGCAGGAAGCGGGCTGGAAGATCGTCAACGACAAGATGGTCGACACCCAGGGCAACCCGGTCAAACTGGAGTTCCTGCTGGCCCAGACCGAGTTCGAGCGGGTCCTGTTGCCTTACAAGCGCAACCTGAACGACCTGGGCATCGAACTGAACATTCGCCGGGTGGACGTCTCGGAGTACATCAACCGCCTGCGCTCGCGTGACTACGAGATGATTGTCAGCAGTTATCCTCAGTCCAGCTCGCCGGGCAACGAACAGCGCATCTACTTCCACTCTTCCAGTGCCGACAACCCCGGCAGCCGCAACTTCATGGGCCTCAAGGACCCGGCCATCGACAGCCTGGTGGAAGGCCTGATCAACGCCGACTCACGGCAGAGCCTGATCACCCATACCAAGGCCATGGACCGCGCTCTGCTGTGGGGCTTCTATGTGGTGCCCAACTGGCACATCAAGACCTGGCGCGTGGCCTACTGGGACCATATCGCTCACCCCAAGGCCCCGCCGCTGTCCGACATCGGCGTCATGACCTGGTGGATGAAACCGGACGCCAAACCGGCCATTCCCGTGAAACCTGCCGCCGAGCAGACCGATCCCGCGAGCACGGAGCAATAACATGCTGGCCTATATCCTCCGGCGCCTGCTGCTGATCATTCCGACCCTGTTCGGCATTCTGATCATCAACTTCATCATCATCCAGGCCGCGCCCGGCGGGCCTGTGGAGCAGATGATCGCCAAGATCGAAGGCTTCGACGGTGCCACCAGCCGTATCGCCGGTGGCGGCTCGGAAGTCTCGGTGGCCGGCTCCAACTATCGCGGCGCACAAGGCCTGGACCCGGCGCTGATCAAGGAAATCGAGCGCATGTACGGCTTCGACAAGTCGGCACCGGAGCGCTTGTGGATCATGATCAAGAATTACGCACAGCTGGATTTCGGTGACAGCTTCTTTCGCGATGCGAAAGTGATCGACCTGATCGTCGAGAAAATGCCGGTGTCCATCTCCCTCGGGTTATGGAGCACCCTGATCATGTACCTGGTGTCGATCCCGCTGGGTATCGCCAAGGCCACCCGGCACGGCAGCCACTTCGATGTCTGGACCAGTTCGGCCATCATCGTCGGTTATGCCATCCCGGCCTTCCTGTTCGCCATCCTGTTGATCGTGGTGTTTGCCGGCGGCAGTTATTTCAACTGGTTCCCGCTGCGCGGCCTGACGTCCAACGGCTTCGACGAGATGAGCACCCTCGGCAAGATCGGCGATTACTTCTGGCACCTGGTGCTGCCGATCACGGCGCTGGTGATCGGTAACTTCGCCACCATGACCCT
Source organism: Pseudomonas sp. NPDC089734 (assembly GCF_044748865.1). Lineage (NCBI taxonomy): Bacteria > Pseudomonadati > Pseudomonadota > Gammaproteobacteria > Pseudomonadales > Pseudomonadaceae > Pseudomonas > Pseudomonas sp. NPDC089734. Next base: position 105,243 of record NZ_JBIVGV010000018.1, read on the forward strand.
GCTGACCAAGAACAGCTTTCTGGACGAGATCAGCAAACAGTACGTCGTGACGGCCAAGGCCAAGGGGTTGAGCAATAACCGCGTGCTGTACGGCCACGTGTTCCGCAACGCCATGCTGCTGGTGATCGCCGGCTTCCCGTCCGCCTTCATGGGCATCTTCTTTACCGGCTCGCTGCTGGTGGAAGTGATCTTCTCGCTGGATGGCCTGGGCCTGATGAGTTTCGAGGCCGCCATCAACCGCGACTACCCGGTGGTGTTCGGCACCCTGTTCATCTTCACCCTGCTGGGGCTGCTGGTGAAACTGATCGGCGACCTCACTTACACCCTGGTGGACCCGCGCATCGACTTTGAAAGCAGGAAGCATTGATATGAAGCTGTCTCCTCTCAATCGCCGCCGCTTCGAGCGTTTCAAGGCCAACAGACGCGGCTGGTGGTCGCTGTGGCTGTTTCTGATCCTGTTCGGCCTGAGCCTGGGTGCCGAACTGATCGCCAACGACAAGCCCCTGGCCGTGCGTTATGACGGCGAGTGGTATTTCCCGGTGTTCAAGCGCTACCCGGAAACCACTTTCGGCGGTGAATTCCCGCTGGAGGCCAATTACAAGAGCCCCTACATCAAGGAGCTGCTGGCACAGAAGGACGGCTGGACGCTGTGGGCGCCCATTCCGTTCAGCTACCAGAGCATCAACTACGACCTGAAAGTCCCGGCCCCCGCACCGCCCTCCCGCGAGAACCTGCTGGGCACCGACGATCAGGGACGTGACGTGCTGGCCCGGGTGATCTACGGCTTCCGCATCTCGGTGCTGTTCGCCCTGACCCTGACCGTGCTCAGTTCCATCATCGGCGTGATAGCCGGGGCCTTGCAGGGCTTCTATGGCGGCTGGGTGGATCTGCTGGGCCAGCGTTTCCTGGAAGTCTGGTCGGGCCTGCCGGTGCTGTACCTGCTGATTATTCTGGCGAGTTTCGTGCAACCCAACTTCTGGTGGCTGCTGGGCATCATGCTGCTGTTTTCCTGGATGAGCCTGGTGGACGTGGTGCGCGCCGAGTTCCTGCGCGGGCGCAATCTGGAATACGTGCGTGCCGCCAGGGCGCTGGGCATGGAGAACGGTGCCATCATGTTCCGTCACATCCTGCCCAATGCCATGGTGTCGACCATGACCTTCATGCCGTTCATTCTGACCGGCGCCATCGGCACCCTGACAGCACTGGACTTCCTGGGCTTCGGCCTGCCTGCGGGTTCACCTTCGCTGGGCGAACTGGTCGCACAGGGCAAATCCAACCTGCAAGCCCCGTGGCTGGGGATCAGCGCCTTTGCCGTACTGGCCCTGATGTTGAGCCTGCTGGTCTTCATCGGCGAATCCGCCCGCGATGCTTTCGACCCGAGGAAATGAAATGAACACTGACAATCTGATCGAAATCCGCGATCTGGCGGTCGAGTTCGTGACAGGCGAATCGCGTCAGCGCGTGGTCGAAAACATCAGCTTCGACATCCGGCGCGGCGAAACCCTGGCGCTGGTGGGCGAAAGCGGCTCCGGCAAATCGGTCACCGCACATTCGATCCTGCGGCTGCTGCCCTACCCCATCGCCAGCCACCCCAGCGGCACCATTCGCTATGCCGGTGACGATCTGCTGAAAGTGGACGAGAAAAAACTGCGTTCGATTCGTGGCAACCGCATCGCCATGATCTTCCAGGAACCCATGACCTCGCTCAATCCACTGCATTCGGTGGAAAAGCAGATCAACGAAGTGCTGGGCCTGCACAAGGGGCTCACCGGCAAGGCCGCCACGGCGCGTACCCTGGAGTTGCTGGAGATGGTCGGCATCCCGGAACCGCACAAACGGCTCAAGGCCCTGCCCCACGAGCTGTCAGGCGGTCAGCGTCAGCGCGTCATGATCGCCATGGCTCTGGCCAACGAGCCGGAACTGCTGATTGCCGATGAGCCGACCACGGCGCTGGACGTCACCGTCCAGCTGAAAATCCTCGAATTGCTCAAGCAATTGCAGGCCCGTCTGGGCATGGCATTGCTGCTGATCAGCCATGATTTGAACGTTGTAAGGCAAATAGCCAACCGAGTATGTGTCATGCAGCGCGGTTGCATCGTCGAACAAGCATTGTGCGAAGAGCTGTTCCGTTCACCACAGCATCCGTACACCCAGATGTTGCTCAGCGCAGAGCCCAGCGGCGGTCCTTCGACCAACCCGGCGGGCGCTCCGTTACTTGAAGTCGAGGACCTGAAAGTCTGGTTCCCGATCAAGAAAGGCCTGCTCAAGCGAACCGTCGATCACGTCAAGGCGGTAGACGGTATTCGCTTCAGCCTGCCTCAAGGGCAAACACTGGGGATTGTCGGTGAAAGTGGATCGGGCAAATCGACGCTGGGCCTGGCAATACTTCGGCTCATCGGCAGCCAGGGTGCCATACGGTTTCAGGACAAGGCGCTAGACTGCCTGTCGCAGCAGCAGATTCGTCCGCTGCGCCGACAGATACAAGTGGTGTTCCAGGACCCGTTTGGCAGCCTGAGCCCGCGCATGTCAGTCAGCGATATCGTGGGTGAAGGCCTGCGGATCCATGGCATCGGTACGGCAGCCGAGCAGGAAACGGCCATTATCGAGGCACTCAGGGAAGTAGGTCTGGACCCGGAAACCCGGCACCGCTACCCCCATGAGTTCTCGGGCGGGCAACGGCAACGAATCGCCATAGCCCGTGCATTGGTGTTAAAACCGGCATTGATTCTGCTGGACGAGCCGACCTCGGCCCTCGACCGGACAGTACAACGCCAGGTAGTCGAACTCCTGCGTTCGCTGCAAACCAAGTACAACCTGACGTATTTGTTCATCAGTCATGACCTGGCTGTCGTCAAGGCCCTGAGCCACCAGCTGATGGTGGTCAAACAGGGCAAAGTGGTCGAACAGGGTGCCGCGCAGACTGTCTTCGCGGCACCGCAACATCCTTATACACAGCAGCTGCTGGAGGCCGCCTTTTTGGCACCAGTGGCTGTCGATTTAACCTGAAGAGGAACAACACATGGGTTTTCTCGCCGGTAAGCGCGTCCTGATCGTCGGTGTCGCCAGCAAACTGTCCATCGCATCCGGTATTGCTGCCGCCATGCATCGTGAAGGTGCAGAGCTTGCTTTCACCTATCAGAACGACAAACTCAAGGGCCGTGTCGAAGAGTTCGCAGCAGGCTGGGGCTCGAGCCCTGAGCTGTGCTTCCCTTGCGACGTAGCCAGCGACGAAGAGATCAACAAGGTCTTTGAAGAGCTGAGCAAGAAGTGGGACGGCCTGGACGTGATCGTTCACTCCGTTGGCTTCGCTCCGGGCGACCAGCTGGACGGCGACTTCACCGAAGCCACCACCCGTGACGGTTTCCGTATCGCTCACGACATCAGCGCCTACAGCTTCGTGGCCCTGGCCAAAGCCGGTCGCGAAATGATGAAAGGCCGCAATGGCAGCCTGCTGACCCTGTCGTACCTGGGCGCAGAGCGCACCATGCCTAACTACAACGTCATGGGCATGGCCAAAGCCAGCCTGGAAGCCGGCGTTCGTTACCTGGCCGGCAGCCTCGGCCCGGAAGGCACTCGCGTCAACGCTGTATCGGCTGGCCCGATCCGCACCCTGGCCGCTTCCGGCATCAAGAACTTCCGCAAGATGCTGGCTGCCAACGAAGCGCAGACCCCTCTGCGCCGCAACGTCACCATCGAAGAAGTCGGCAACGCCGGCGCCTTCCTGTGCTCGGACCTGGCGTCCGGCATCAGCGGTGAAATCATGTACGTCGACGGCGGCTTCAACACCACCGCAATGGGCGATATCGAAGAGTAAGTCTTCGATCCGGGCTGGCGTCTGACGTCAGCCCTGAAAACAAAAAATCCGGACGCCCGCCAGGGATCCGGATTTTTTGCTGTTGCTCTTGTGATCACTTCGGCTTGGGAAGGCCGAACTGCTCCAGCGTCGGGTTGACGGTACGGCTGAATGACTTGCGCTCCTTGCGCTCCTTCACCGCATTGATGATTTCCGAGATGCCCATGCCGATGCTTATCGCGCCACTGACGACCCAGCCAACCGGGCCAGCAGCCGCACCGACCGCCGAAGCCGTCGCAGCGCCTGCTGCCTGACCGGCCACAGCTCCCACAACCCGCCCGGCAATGGCACCGGCTATACGCCCGCCAAGGCCTATCCCGACCTTGCCAGCCGTCCTGCTGATATCCACGTTGTTGCCGAACCCCAATACCGAGTGGATCGTATCGGCCGCCACCTTCGCGTCATCCTTGCCCTGATTCGTATCCTTGCCCGTGCCTCCAGGGGTCAGCACCGTGCTCATCCCCGTCGTGCCTGCTGGTGTTTTTTTGCCTGAGGTTTCATTCACCGCCCGGGCCAGTGCAGGGTCGCTGTTGACGATCAAGGCCGCCTGACGCTCCATGCTGTTTCCCAGAAAGGACTGCACATCGGGATCGTTCTGCAACTGGGTGATTTTTTCCCCCAGTGCCGTCTCGGTTTTCGAGGTATTACGAATGGAGCGACCCGCAACGACCTTCTCTGCAACCTGCTGCAACTCGACCAGCACGGCAGCCTTCTGCTCGCCGCTGTAGCTTTGCGGATTCGTGAAGACATCGCCGTTCAGCTTGCTGATATCCACATTGGCAACTGCTCCGACGGTCGCGGCATCCGAGAGTACCCGTGAGAAATCTTCCTCGTTGGCAGGCGCCTTATTCTTGATCCAGCCGCTGATGTCCTTTTTGACCATCAGCCCGTCCGGCGAACTCATCGCGAGCTTTTTGCCGCGTGTGTTGCCCTGGTCCATCATCTCGAACATGCCCGGCTTCGCCCAGGTCGCGGCAGAATCCTGCAGGACATCGGACAGGCCAGGGTTTTTAGTGCTCACGGACTCCAGCCCGGCAATGCTCGTACGCCCGTTGACCTTGGTCTGCCCCTCGGCCCCCTGAGCGTTGGAGGGGTCGCCAGCCTCCGTGATAGGCTCGTTAGCCAGCAACATCGCCGCCGAACGTACCAGCTGTACCGACTGCGCATCGGCATCCGGATGATCCTTGCGGAAATCATTCAGGCTGTCTGTGCCCCTGTCGACCTGCTTCTCCATATTCTTCGCGAAGGTCTTGGCATCCTTCTTGGTGATCTTCCCATCCGCCTTGCCGCCCTGAGCGGTGTCCATGGCGGTTTTCAGGGTCGGGTTTTCATCCAGAAAGGCCCAGGCCTTGTCCGCATCGGGATCGTTGGCGGCAATCATTCGCGCAGCCGCAATCGGACGGTTCAGCTCCTTGGCTGCCTGCTCGCGTTTGGAAGCCGGCATATCGCCCAGCAAACCGTCCCATTTGGCCAGTTCCTCGGGCGAGCTGTATTTCGAGTCATCCAGGTACTCATGATTTTCCCGGACAGGCGGCTGGGCCTTGCCCGAAATCTGGCTGCTCAATGCACGGAGCAGACGTTGCAGGATCGAATCTTCCGCGACCTGGGGAGATGAAGGGGATGCAGCCCTGGTCATCGTCGTACCCGCCTGCCCGAACTCGATACCGGCCAGACCACCACCGGGCTTGTGGATTTCGCCCGTCAACGGATTGAAAGGGACTTCAGTCAGGTTTTCCGGCACGGGAAAGCTGCCAAAACCGGCAGGTCCGCGGCCAGCACTTGAAATGGGGTCGCTCATGGCAGCTCTCTCCCTTCGCACGAGTAGGGTTCTACATACTCGACTGAGTGGAAAGAACGATGAAACGGTTCCATCGAACATCGACAAAACCATCTGCCCCGCCTCAGGGCAGATGGTTTACTCACACAAGGTGCACATCTTCATCATTTGGATGCGTGCAGAATCAGGAGAGGACTCCAGACTGGCTCTCTCCATTCTCTAACGTGGCCTCTCCAGACTGCGTTTTGCTTTGGTTGATAAACGCTATCAGCTCGGCGATCGGCATGGGCTTGCCGAAATACCATCCCTGGGCCATATGAACACCGGCATCGCGCAGGACATTACGCTGGTATTCCGTCTCCACCCCCTCTGCAATCATCTTCAGCCCCAGAGAGCGGGCAATGCCGATGATATGGAACAGGATAGGACTGCTGGCCGGGTCGTCGCCGATCTTGTCGACAAACGACTTGTCGATCTTCAGGTAATCCAGATCGTAGGTCGACAGGTAGGACAGGCTGGAGTTTCCGGTCCCGAAGTCATCGATGGCCACCTTGAAGCCTTTCGCACGTATCGATACCAGGACCTCCTTAGCCTTGTCCGGCACCATCAAGCCGCGCTCCGTGGCCTCGATCAGAATATTGTGTGAGGTGCCGCCCGATTCACTGATCAACGCTTGCAGGCGTTTTTCCGTTTCTTCGGAGTGCAGATCTTCGGCCGAGAAGTTGATGGCGATATGGGTTTCGGGGTTGTCCTTGATGAGCTGCGCCGACTCTTTGGCGACAATCTCCATGACCTGTGCGGTCACCTGTTTAATCAGTCCAAGAGCTTCCGCTGCAGGGATGAACTCGACCGGGCTGATAAACCCCCGCTCCGCCTGATTCCAGCGAATCAGGGCTTCGGCACCGGCACATTGCCCGGTACGAAGATCGATCACCGGCTGATACACAAGGGAAAACTCCCGGCGTTTCAAGGCCCCCTGCAATTGCGATTTGAATGACAGCTTTCGGCGTGCGACTACGTAGATTGACAGCGCGAAAAGCAGGCCCAGCAGCAACCCCGCCGCCAGGTAGCCGGGCAATGCCTGCAGAATCAGTGATTCGACACGCTTGTCGGGCATTGTGGCCAGCACCGAGGAGTCCTTGTCACTGGATGGCTGGATGAAAACGAAGTCGCCTTCATCGAAGAAGGCCACGGGCTGGTTTTGGTAATGGGTCAGCCATTCCGGCTTGAACTTGCCCCTGGTACGAACGATGACCCCATCGCTGTTGCGAAAATGGGTGATGGATATATCCGGTTGGTCGCTGGCCACGTCCAGAACAAGAGAAGGTTCGATGATCGCGGCATAACCTCCGTTCTCGTTGATGACGAATACAGTGCCCGGAATTTCCGGCAGCGTCACACGACTCCAGCGTCTTCCACTGGTGAGGGTATGGTGGCTGGCCGGGCCCAGATCGACCTCATCATCCTGGGCACGAAGGGTGGAGCAAATAAGCCGGTCCCCCTGAATGAACGCCAGAGCCTGCAAGTAGCTGGCCTTGAGCGTAAGACTTTGCATCAATGCCAGATGCTCGGGCGAACAGGGTGTCAGCCCGGCATTGCGCTGAGCCTTGACGGCCTCATTGACCTGAGCCTGAGTGGTCGTGGAACGATGGATCACATCGCTCGTGATACCGTTCAGGTAAGTCAGCGCGGCCTTGTGACCGCTCTGGACAGCAAGAAAAACAAAGATCCCCGTACAAACGATGAAAATCAATACTGCGGAAGCCGTTGCCAGGCTCCTCATGGTTTTCCTACGCACGACAGACCTTCCATAGACGATTCAATTCGTTCTCATACTAGTCCATGGTCAGGATTCCATCTGTCATTCGAGTCACCAGACAGAATGACAAAAGCCGTAGAAAGCAAAACGCCCGGTGCAATGCACCGGGCGTTTCGGCTGAAGCAAAAACAATCGGCTTAGAAGCGCTCGATCTTCGCCTTGCTTTCCAGTTGCGAGCGGTAGGCAGCGAAATCCTGCTGACCGGCACGCGAAGCCAGGAAGCGGCGGTATTGAGCCTTTTCCGCATCCGTTGGCGCCGTGGCCTGATTCACGCCATTGAGGCGCACAATCACAAAGCTGCCGTCCACAAGCGTCTGGCTGGCGAACTCAGGCTTGTCCTTGCCGACAGGCTTGGGCATGCGGAATACCGTCTGCAGCACGGCCGGATCGACACTGTCCTGGCTGCGGGTGGCCGCTTCCAGCACTTTCCAGTCACGACCGTCCTGCTTGGCAGCCAGCGGGATCTTGCCATCACGCAACCCTGCCAGCAGAGCCTCGCCCTTGGCCTTGATCGCGGCCGTGGCGTGCTCCTTGAGCAACTGGGTGCGAATCGAACCGGCCACACTCTCCAGCGGCAACTGCTGAGGCTGCAGGTGCTCCTTGGAGCGCACCACCACAACGGTTTCCGGGTCCAGCTCCAGCGTGTTGCTGTTGGAGCCTTCTTCGAGCACTTCCGGGCTGAATGCGGCCTGGATCACGGCACGATTGGCGGTAAGGCCTTCGCCACCTTCACGACCGAACGGCGCGGTAGTCTGTACCTTCAGGCCCAGTTCCTGAGCCGGCTGGGCCAGGTCCGAGGACTCGAACGCAGAGTCTTCCAGCTGTTTGGTCACTTCGACGAACTTCTGCTCGACCAGTTGAGCCTTCAGATCGTGGGTCAGCTTGTCTTTCAAGCTTGCGAAGGTCGGTATCGAAGGCGCTTCAACACCCAGCAGCTTGATCAGGTGCCAGCCATAGTCACTGCGTACCGGCTGCGAGACCTGATCCTTGTTCAAGGCATACAGCGCCTCTTCGAAGGCTGGATCGTAGACACCCTTGCCGGCATAGCCCAGATCGCCGCCCTTGCTCGATGAGCCCGGATCCTGCGAGAACTCCTTGGCCAGCGCCGCGAAGCTCTCGCCCTTGGCCAGACGCTGCTGGATCTCTTCGATCCTGGCCTTGGCCTGGGTTTCATTGAGCTTGCTGTTGACCTCGATCAGGATGTGCGCAGCACGACGCTGTTCGGCCAGATTGGCGATTTCTTTCTGGTAAGCCGCCTGCAGGTCTTCATCCTTGACTTGCACCTTGTCGAAGAAGGACGACTTCTTCAATTCGATGTAATCCAGTACCACCTGCTCGGGGCTCATGAACTCCTTGGCGTGTTCATCGTAGTGAGCCTTGACTTCGTCATCGGTCACTTTCGCAGCCGCCATGTCGGCAGGCAGGGTCAAGGTAGCGAAATCGCGGGTCTGTTTTTCCAGACGGGCGAACGCCTCAACCTCTGCATCGGTCACGAAGGCACTGCCGGCAACGCCAGCACGTACCTGGCCAATCAGCATTTCCTGGCCCAGCAACTGGCGGAACTGCAACCGGCTGTAGCCCAGTTGACGAATGACCTGATCGAAACGATCGGCATTGAACTTGCCATCGACCTGGAATTCAGGCGTCAGCAGAAGCTGTTGATCCAGCGCAGCTTCGGAAAAGGCGAACTTGGCATCGGCTGCACCTTGCAGCAGCAGCTTGCGGTCGATGAGTCCTTTCAGAGCGGACTCGCGCAGCAGCTTCTCATCCAGCATCGCAGGATCGAAATCCTTGCCCAACTGCTGGGCCAGTTGCTGGGAAAGCTGGCGGCGTTGCATGTCGACGGCCTGGCTCAGTTCGTTCTGAGTCACGTCCTCGCCATTGACCTCGGCAGCGTTCTGCTTGTTGCCACTGGCGGTGAACATCGCTTCGATGCCGGTCAAGGCCATCAAGGCAATGATGATCCCGATGATGGTCTTGGCAATCCAGCCTTGTGAATTGTCCCTGATGTTTTGCAGCATTGCGTCCCCCAAAACGGTTGTACTGACTAACCAACCGCGGAGCGTGGGTAGAAAGCGGATAGAAGAAAGGCGCATCCGAGGATGCGCCTTCTCGTAACTGACGGAGCGGAAGGGCTCGAACCCTCCGGCATTGCAACCGGCTGCACTACCGCTCCGCTACCGGTTCAGATGGATTCTGATCCGGCGGGCAAAGGCTTGAAAGAGGCTTAGTTGACCGCTTCTTTCAGGGCTTTACCAGCTTTGAAACCTGGTTTTTTAGCAGCAGCGATTTCCAGTGTCTTACCGGTCTGTGGGTTACGACCGATACGCGCTGGACGATCTGTAACAGAGAACGTACCAAAGCCAACCAATACAACAGAGTCGCCAGCCTTCAGAGCGCCAGTGACGGATTCGATTACTGCATCCAGCGCACGGCCAGCAGCAGCTTTCGGGATATCAGCAGATGCAGCGATAGCATCAATCAGTTCCGACTTGTTCACTCTTAAGTCCCCTTATCTCTATATTGAGTATGTTTCTAAGTTTTTGGTGTCAAGCAAAACGAGCACTGACGGGCTTGCTGGTACTTGCTAAAGAGCCGCTTTATAACAAGGGCTCTAAAAAGCTGTCAAGGAAGCCCATCAGACTTAATGCGTGCTAATTCTTTCCTTAGAGTCAGACTCGCGTTTTTCATCCTTTGCAACAATATCGGGAGCCGCATCCGGCAAGGGCTCCGGCGCGTATTGCAGCGCAATTTGCAGGACTTCGTCAATCCATTTAACGGGCTTGATCTGCAGATCCTGCTTGATATTGTCAGGAATTTCCTTCAAGTCGCGCACATTCTCTTCGGGAATGATCACGGTTTTGATACCACCGCGATGCGCCGCCAGGAGTTTTTCCTTCAGACCGCCAATGGCAAGCACCTGACCGCGAAGGGTGATTTCACCAGTCATGGCCACATCGGCACGCACCGGGATCTGTGTCAGGGCTGACACCAGAGCCGTGCACATGCCAATACCCGCGCTCGGACCGTCCTTGGGCGTAGCCCCTTCCGGCATGTGGATATGGGTGTCGTGCTTCTCGTGGAAGTCCGACGCAATGCCCAGGCTCCTGGCACGGCTGCGCACGACGGTCTGCGCTGCCGTGATCGACTCGACCATGACATCGCCCAGGGAACCGGTCTTGATCAACTGGCCCTTGCCGGGAACGACCGCAGATTCGATGGTCAGCAACTCGCCGCCCACCTGTGTCCACGCCAGCCCGGTCACCTGACCGACCTGATCCTGCTGCTCGGCCAGGCCGTAGCGGAATTTGCGCACACCCAGGAAGTGTTCGAGCAGGTCAGACGTGACACGAACGGCAAAGCGTTTTTCCAGTGCATGTTCTTTGACGGCCTTGCGGCAGACCTTGGCAATCTGGCGCTCGAGCCCGCGCACACCCGCTTCACGGGTGTAGTAGCGGATGATGTCGCGGATCGCATCCTCGTCGAACTCCAGCTCGCCCTTCTTCAGGCCGTTGGCCTGGATCTGCTTGGGCGAGAGGTATTTGACGGCAATGTTGACCTTCTCATCCTCGGTGTAGCCCGGCAGACGAATGACTTCCATCCGGTCCAGCAAGGCCGCCGGGATGTTCATCGAGTTCGAGGTGCAGAGGAACATCACGTCCGACAGGTCGTAATCGACCTCCAGGTAGTGATCGTTGAAGTTGTGGTTCTGCTCGGGATCGAGCACTTCAAGCAATGCCGAAGCCGGATCGCCACGCATGTCACTGCCCATCTTGTCGATTTCATCGAGCAGGAACAGTGGGTTGCGGACGCCAACCTTGGTCATCTTTTGTATCAATCTTCCTGGCATCGACCCGATGTAAGTACGGCGATGACCGCGGATTTCAGCCTCGTCACGCACGCCACCGAGGGCCATGCGCACGAATTTGCGGTTGGTCGCGTTGGCGATCGACTCGGCCAGCGAAGTTTTACCCACGCCCGGCGGCCCGACCAGACACAGCACCGGACCGCGAATCTTCTTCACGCGCTTTTGCACGGCGAGGTATTCGAGGATGCGTTCCTTGACCTCTTCCAGACCGTAGTGGTCGGAGTCGAGGATCGACTCGGCACGCGCCAGATCGAGGCGAACCTTGCTCTGGGCTTTCCATGGCACCTGGACCAGCCAGTCGATGTAGGAGCGAACCACGGTCGCCTCTGCCGACATCGGGGACATCTGCTTGAGCTTGTTCAGTTCGGCCGTCGCCTTGGCCAGGGCATCCTTGGGCAGACCGGCAGCATCGATGCGCTTTTTCAGCTCTTCGATTTCGTTATGGCCTTCATCGCCATCGCCCAGTTCTTTCTGAATGGCCTTCATCTGCTCATTCAGGTAGTACTCGCGCTGGCTGCGCTCCATTTGCTTCTTGACGCGACCGCGGATGCGCTTTTCAACCTGCAACAGGTCGATTTCGGCATCCAGCAAGGCCAGCACGTGCTCGACACGTGCCGACAGCTCGATGATCTCGAGGATTTCCTGCTTCTGTTCGATTTTCAGCGCCATATGCGCCGCCATGGTGTCGACCAGGCGACCGGGCTCATCGATGCTGTTAAGCGACGAGAGGACCTCGGCAGGGACTTTCTTGCCCAACTGGACGTATTGCTCGAACTGAGCCAGCAGGCTGCGCACAAAGACTTCGGATTCGCGATCCGGAGCTTCGATTTCGTCGATCAGTGCCACTTCGGCACGGCAATGGCCATCGACTTCGATAAAGCGTTCGACAGAACCGCGCTGCTCGCCTTCAACCAGGACTTTTACGGTTCCGTCAGGCAGCTTGAGCAGCTGCAACACGGTTGCAATGGTGCCTACGCTATAAAGAGCCTTTTCATCAGGATCATCGTCGGCCGGATTTCTTTGCGCAAGCAGCAGGATTTGCTTATCGCCCGTCATCGCTGCCTCTAGAGCTTCGATAGACTTCTCGCGCCCCACGAACAGCGGGATAACCATGTGCGGATAAACCACAACATCACGCAATGGCAAAAGAGGCAATTCAATGGTGGTCTTCATGATTTCGCCTCTACGGCGGCCAATTGGCCGTGGACAGGTGGAAGTAGCTTGAAGCCAAGATGGGGGTAGCTTTCGAAAAAAACAAGCTCTTGTGTCCTGTTTTGAAAACTCGCTCCCCTTTCCGGTCCATGACCGGGCCCGTCCGACAAGGCGTCGTGACGAGTCATGGCAGGGCTATGACAGAAATAGCAGTACCGCCAAGCGGTTACAAAATCTCTTAAAAAAGAGCAGCTTATTTCCTTGAACAGGATACTAGTGGACTGTTCGGGAATTACGTTCCCTTTTAAAGAACGATTCTCGACAGGAATTCTCCACAGGTAATACCCCATAAATGCAAAAGGAGGCCCTGAGGCCCCCTTCTGTCGATCCACTGCTACGTCAGCATGCCAGGCATGTCAGGCGTCAGGAGCAACCTTGGCAGGCGGCTCGCTGTTTTCGTAGATCAGCAACGGCTTGGACGAACCATCGATAACGCTCTCGTCGATCACCACCTTGCTCACGTCGGCCTGCGACGGGATTTCATACATGGTGTCGAGCAATACGCCTTCCAGGATGGAACGCAGGCCACGGGCACCGGTCTTGCGCTCCAGCGCACGACGGGCAACCGATTTCAGCGCATCGGTACGGAACTCGAGGTCCACACCTTCCATCTCGAACAGCTTGGCATATTGCTTGGTCAGGGCGTTCTTCGGCTCGGTGAGAATCTGGATCAGTGCAGCTTCATCCAGCTCGTCCAGTGTCGCCAGAACCGGCAGACGGCCCACGAATTCCGGGATCAGACCGAACTTGACCAGATCGTCAGGCTCGACTTCACGCAGGGATTCGCCAACCTTCTTGCCTTCTTCCTTGCTGCGGACTTCGGCATTGAAGCCGATGCCGCCGCGGGTGGAACGGTTCTGGATGACCTTTTCCAGGCCCGAGAAAGCGCCACCGCAGATAAACAGGATGTTACGCGTGTCCACCTGCAGGAACTCCTGCTGTGGATGCTTGCGCCCCCCTTGAGGCGGAACGGAAGCCACGGTGCCCTCGATCAGTTTCAGCAAGGCTTGTTGCACGCCTTCGCCGGAAACGTCGCGAGTAATCGAAGGGTTGTCGGATTTGCGGGAAATCTTGTCGATTTCATCGATGTAGACAATACCCATCTGGGCCTTCTCTACGTCGTAATCACATTTCTGCAACAGCTTCTGAATAATGTTTTCCACATCCTCACCGACGTAACCGGCTTCGGTCAGGGTTGTGGCATCAGCGATGGTGAACGGCACATTGAGCAGGCGCGCCAGTGTTTCAGCGAGCAGGGTCTTGCCGGAGCCCGTAGGGCCGATCAGCAGGATGTTGCTCTTGCCGAGTTCGACATCGTCATTTTTCTTGTCGCGCTGGTTCAGGCGCTTGTAGTGGTTGTACACCGCTACTGCGAGAACCTTTTTGGCACGTTCCTGACCAATTACATACTGATCAAGGATGCCGCTGATTTCTTTAGGCGAAGGCAATTTATGCGCGCTGCTTTCAGCCTGTGCTTCCTGCACCTCCTCGCGGATGATGTCGTTGCACAGGTAGACGCACTCGTCCCGTCCGGCTCCGGCAAATCGACCCTGATCAAATGCGTGAAC